>DIZU01000013.1:18585-30315 GCA_002429455.1 Methylotenera sp. UBA6020
GCAATGGCTAAATCTGGAATATCTTCTTTATGCTCATCCAGCGCTGGTACACGTAGCGAGACTGCGGACAATGCTTGCAACAAATTGTGATCGAATAATGCTTCCGACTGCAATTTAGGTAAATTCTCGCTGGTGCTACATACGACGCGCACATTATATTTATCTGATTTTGCAATCAACAGCAGTAAGCCTTTTTGCTCAGTCTTATTGAGTTCGGCAATCTCGGCAATGTATAGCACACCATCACGTATCGGCTCTAAAATATCCAAAGGTGCACTGACTAACTGATTAAATTCCGTCAGTTGTAACCACGGTGTATTGCTGTTCTGCAAAAAGCGTGCGCACAACTCTGCGCCACAGCCTTTAGGCCCAATAAATAACACGGGGCTAGGGCTATTGTTTGCGCTGGCTGCAATTTTATCCAACCGATCTTTCAGCGCCGCCACAATTGGACTCTTGCCTAAATTAGCCAAGCTCATTTCTGACTTTGGCAACTGCTCGCTATGTTTTAATGCGGCGCCGACAGTTTTCAATAACTTTTGTAGTGCGATTGGTTTTTCTAAAAAATCAAAGGCACCGATGCGTGTAGCTTCAACCGCAGTATCAATAGTGCCATGACCAGACATCATGACCACTGGCATGGTCAATAAGCCACTATTTCCCCACTCTTTGAGCAGGCTAATGCCATCACAATCAGGCATCCAAATATCTAACAGCACAATGTCTGGCCGCTCGTGCAGGCGCGAAGCGCGTGCAGTTGCCGCATTTTCTGCCAGTTCAACGTGATAGCCTTCGTCCTGCAAAATATCTCGCAATAGTTCACGAATGCCTATTTCATCGTCTACCACTAATATACGTTTTGATGCCATGTGTTTATCTTTTAGTATTTCTCTTAATCATTTATTGGGTGGTGTTTCGTCACATAAAGCGGGATGCTAATCGTCACAATTGCGCCCATACTTTCTATATCTGCGTTTGCTGCGCTCATTTCTTCTGCATCAGAACTTTCTCTTAAGCTATTCGCCTTAACGGTATTTGGTGCATTCTCAATTTTAATACTACCCTTATGCTCTTCAATAATTTTTTTAACAATTGCCAAACCCAGCCCAGTGCCATGTGATTTAGTCGTCATATACGGTTCAAAAGCATGCGGCATCATCTCTGCCGGAAAACCAGCACCGTTATCTTGTACAGTTAATACCAGCATGTTATTCACGACCTCTGTCTTCACCGAAATAACCGGTGCAGCATGTGTTGCCAGTGCATCTTGTGCATTTTGCAGCAAGTTATGCAGCACTTGGCGCAACATGGTGCTATCGCCTTTGATGGTACAAACTTGTTTTGCTAACGATAACTTCGTCTTAATGCCTGGTAAGTCATAGAGCGATACCACCTCACGAATCAACATATTCAAATCTAATTTTTCTAGATTTGGTGCTGGCGACCGCGCATATTCACTAAACTCATTAACCATTTTTTTCATGGCATCCACTTGATTTACAATGGTTTCCGTAGAACGTTTTAGCATTTCCGCATCAGCCACATCCAATTTATTGAGCAATTTATGCGCCATACGTTCAGCGGATAACTGAATGGGGGTCAGTGGATTTTTAATTTCGTGCGCCAGTCGCCTAGCGACTTCACCCCAAGCAGCATCTCGTTGTGCTTGTACCATAGTTGTGGCGTCGTCAAACACCGCCACATATCCGCCGTCGGGCAAACGCGTGCCACGTATCGTTAAAATTTGCTTGCCTTGCGCACCAGCCAACTCAATTTGCGTCTGTGCGTCATCCTTTTGACCACTTTTTTGCTCTGTATCTTGCTGGCTTATCATCATGATCGTCAGTAAGAAATTTTCCAATCGCACCTGTTTAGTAATGATTTTATCTAAGGTTAATCCGACAAAGCTCTCTAGCTGCACGCCTAATATATTAACCGCGGCTTGATTAAAAGTGCGCAGTTCGCCACCCTCATTCAGTGCCATCACGCCTGATGATAAATGTGCCAATATCGTTTCTAAATAGCCACGCGCCGCCTCAACGCGGGCACGGTTATTATCTGCAGCTTTAGTGGCATCGTTTAATTGGCGCGTCATGCTGTTAAATGACTTTACTAATACACCAAGTTCATCTTTGCCATGTTCAGGTAACATGGTGCTGTAATCACCGCTGGCAATGGCTTTAGTGCCCTCTGCCAGCACCGTTAGCGGTGCAGATAGCCTGCGACTCAACACGAAGGCAATGGCCACTGCGCTTAGCATCGCCAACATCATCACCAAGGTCAAAGTAAGGGCAAATACCTCGCGTAACGAAGCACGGCTATACGAAAGCTGTTGGTAATCCTGATAAACGTCCTGCACCGCCTCTGCGGTAGTAGCAAGCGATTTAGGCACAGGCTGTAGCAACTGCAAAATACGCGTTTCACCTGCGATATCCTGTACGGTGACCGGTGCCAGCACCCGTAAATACAAACCTTTTTTACCAATCGGCTCAATGCTGCCTAAAATGCGCGTCCGCGCTTGCCTTAATTGCGTCACACTAGGCAACTCGGGCAAAAAACTCGTTGAATCACTGCTGGATACCGCTAAAATTCGACCTTGCACCGTCAATAAAGTGGCATCCTGAATGCCGCTTTTCTCACGTAAATCGTTCAACATGGAAAAATGCGTATTAGCCGGCTGAAAAGCCAGGCTCGTTGCCATGCTTTCGCCTTTCTCTTTGACATCGGCCAACATAATATCTAAGGCAGTCCGGCCTAAATTAAGACCACCTTCAAGCGCTGCCTCAACCTTGACATTAAACCAAGACTCAATCGATCGTGTTAAAAAATTCACAGACACTAAGTACACAATTAAGCCGGGAATAATCGCCATCAGTGCAAATGTCATTAGCAAGCGTAGTGTAAAGCGGCTACCCATTACCCGCGCACGAATTTTTCGGTATAAGCCCAGCAGCTGTATACCAATCAACACGACAAGAAAAACCGCCAAGACAATATTGAGCGTCACCAATAAAGTGTAATACTCGCCCGAGGCAGCAGTATTGGCGCTAGCATTTGATAGTAAGTAGAGCAAGAACGCGCCTAAAGCAGCGCTGGTAAATACAATATATTTCATTTGAACAAGCTGGGAGTCCACTCAAAACGTTGCGAGGTCATTTTCCAGTCATCTGAGCCAATCGCATCCACCTGCAAAGCTTTAGGCAATTTTTTATAGTCTAAGCGCATCAACAAAAGCGCTTTATAAAGCAGACCTTTTTCAACATCAGATTTTTTCAGCACTTTTAAATCGCTGATATCCGACATCTCTTCTATTGCTTCGTCCAAGGTTGCAAAGGTCTTTTGCTGGCCATCCTGTACGACCAAATACTGCCTTGAGAGCGCGTGATAGCTCAAAGTCACATGGTGAGTTACCGTCACGATTTCATCATCAAACCAATACTGTCTTGGTGACAGCAACTGAAATTCAACTAAAAAATTAAGTTCAAATCCTTTGAGAATGGCTTGTTCCATCTCATCGTTAAATTTGATATCAACATCCGCATTCAGCACATAGCCATCTTCAAACGCCACTAATTCAGCACTTTTAATATTCAAACTGCTATTGTTCGCATTGGTATTGGTAGCCAAGGCACTCGTCGCAAACAGTGCGAACAGACAGGCGAGCAGTAGTTGTTTAGTTTTTTTGCAACAGTGCATAAAAAAAGCCGTCATGTGCGGTTGAGGGAATAAGCTGACCATTCAGCTGAGTAATGCTTGTCTGCGGATGGTTTGGTAGTGCTTCAAATAGCACTTGAAAAGGCAATTGCGTAGCATCGGTATGGTTTTGTAAAAACTTATCTACTTGTCCCTGATTTTCTTCATAAAAAACTGAACATGTTACATAAAGTAATTTACCACCCTTTGCTAACATCTGCCATAAACTCGGCAAAATTTTAGCTTGTTGCGCAGCAAAAGACGCAACATCTGCCTCACGCCGTAACCATTTGATATCCACGTGACGACGCACAATACCAGACGCTGTACACGGCACATCGGCCAAAATTCTGTCAAACGGCCTGTTATCCCACCAATCGGTAGACGCTGCATCACCGACCACTAACTCAGCACGTAAATTGAGCCGGTCCAGATTACTCTGCACACGCTGCAAACGTGTTTCATCACTATCCAGCGATGTCATCGCGACGTCGGCTAACTCCAGAATATGTCCGGTTTTACCGCCAGGCGCACAGCAGGCATCTAATACGCGCATATTGGTTTCTAAATCCAACAAAGGGGCGGCTAACTGTGCACCGTAATCTTGCACAGAAACAATACCATCCGTAAAACCAGGTATTTTTTCAACAGGCTGGGGCTTGGTTAAGATGACGGCCTGCGCACCAATATGCGTCGCCTCAATATCTTGACGGGTGAGTAGCTGCAAGTAATCTGGCATACTGATTTTATTAGTATTCACGCGCAACGTCATCGGCGGGTGTTGATTACCCATTTCTAACATACTCTGCCAATGACTCGGATATTGGATCTTGAGCTTGTTAATCCACCATTGCGGATAGGAGTAAGTTACCACTTCGCTTGTGTCAAGTGTGGTAGCAAGCGACTCTTTTTGACGTAAAAAGTTACGTAGAATGGCATTGACCAAGCCTTTTGCCCAGCTTTTTGGGGCTGGTCTTTTAAGCTGGCTCACTGCATGTACGGCTTGATTTACCACCGTAAAAACATCGGCTTTGTCATGCAATAACTGATAAATCGCCACTAGCAATAATGCATGAATGCGTTCATCTGTCAGCGGTTTTTCTAATAGCTGAGTCAGGTAGGCATCAATCTCACCATAAAAACGCAATGTGCCGTAGCTTAAATCTTGTGCCGCCCCACGCTGCTGTGGTGTCACATTGGGGAATATAGCTAGTGCAGCAGGTAACGCTAATGTAAGGTTGCGGCCGGATAACACTTGGTTAACGGCATTAGCGGCGATTTGTTGTGATATATACAAAGAAGGCTTTCAATTTACTACTAAAGGCCTATTCTAACCGCCAATTAAGAACAGATGCACGAAGATTATTCCGTACCAATCATTCTGAGCATAGCGAAGAATCCAGACACCTCCGTAAATGCTATAAAAACATGGATTCTTCGCTATGCTCAGAATGACGGAGTTTAAAAGATTCGTTAAATCAACAACTGAAAATGAAACTTAAGTTGGTTCTAAAATCCCCTGCTACCGCGCCGAGCAGCGCAACCATCATGGGAGTTTTCGGCAATCGCTTGTTTGAGTTCCGCGGTGGATTGCGGTTTATGCAAGCCGCTAGGGCGAGTTCGATTGCCACCCAGGATGGTGAGCAGCACAGGAAGAAGCGGTAGGGGGTGTCTTTTTGTTTAGGTACTTTATTTTGGACAAGCAAAATAAAGTACCTCGCAAGTCGCGCGCGAGCGACCTATTTAAATAAGACCAACAATATAAACGGTAACTTCACCAACCGCATAGACAACTGCATCGAATGCACTCATTAAGACTAAATAACCATCGCCAACAACCTCGCCACCCGTTCCTCAGTCTGCGGATGCGTACTAAACAACCCCCTCAGCCCTCCACCTGACAATGGATTAATAATCATCATCTGCCCCGTTTCAGGATGCTGCTCCGCCGTTTCCATCGGGATTTGATGCGCGTAATTATGTATCTTCTCTAAGGCACTCGCCAAAGCTTTAGGATCCTTACTGATTTCTGCACCCATTCTATCGGCCTCAAACTCTCGGGCGCGTGAAATCGCCATTTGTATCAACATGGCGGCAATTGGTGCCAGAATCATTATCAGTATGGCGACGGCTGGATTTATATTGCGTTCGCCATCACTGTTGTGCCCGCCGCCGAACAACATCCCAAAGCTACCAATCGATGAAATGGCACCCGCAATAGTGGCAGAAATAGTAGAAATCAGCGTATCACGATGTTTAACGTGTGATAGCTCATGCGCCATCACGCCGCGTAGTTCACGCTCAGTCAAGGCCTGCATAATGCCTGTCGTTGCCGCCACCGCAGCATGCTCTGGATTACGGCCCGTGGCAAAGGCGTTAGGTTGAGCTTCATCAATGATATAAACCTTAGGCATCGGCAGCTGCGCATTTTCTGCAAGCTCTTTGATCATATGGTAAAAACTGCGGAACTGACTGTTGTCAGCTGTAACTTCTTGTGCGTTATACATTTTAAGTACGGCTTGATCACTAAACCAATAAGCGTAAACATTCATACCGGCGGCAATCAGCAATGCAATCATCATGCCGCCTTTGCCGCCAAGCGTTGCACCGACCACACCGAACAAGGCAACAATACCCGCCATTAAAATAGTTGTCTTTAGCCAATTTCCTAACATTCGTTTTACCCTTAATTTGCAATGCTGCAGTTATGTGTAATATTGTGTTGCGTGCCAAAAATTCAAGTTGCTTACGATGTAGTGAAAATATCGCCTATCTGTAAATTATGCCCTTGCACAAACGCTTGTGCATTAAGACGTTTGCCACCTGGAGCTTGCAGCTCGGTGACATGTAACAAACCATCGCCACAAACTATCAGAACACCATCATGGACACCAACAATTTCACCGGCTTTTGCTTTGTGACCATGAGTGATGTCGGGGTTTGCCGTTGCCATCCAAATTCGACAAACCTGGCCTTTTAACAAGCTTTGCGCGACGGGGAATGGATTAAACGCACGCACCTGACGCGATATTTCAACCGCAGTTTTTTGCCAATCGATGGCGGCCTCGGACTTCTCTAGCTTGTGCGCATACGTCACCAACGATTCATCTTGCGGCGTGGCTGGTAACGCGCCCTTCTCTGCTAAAGTGACCATAGCCGCCACCATTAGCTCTGCACCGATTGCACTTAGTGCGTCATGCAAAGTCTGCGTGGTATCAGTATCGGTAATCGGCACAACGCCGCGGCTCACCATAGCGCCTGCATCCAATGCCGGCACAACTTCCATAATCGTCACACCCGTTTCAGCATCCCCAGCCAGCAACGAGCGATGAATCGGTGCGGCACCGCGCCAACGTGGCAATAGCGAGGCATGAATGTTATAGCAACCAAAACGCGGCATATGTAACACTACAGTCGGGATAATCAGCCCGTAAGCAGCCACGATCATGACGTCTGCGTTCACCTCCTCAATCCGGGCTTGTACAGCCGCATCTTTTAAGGTTTCTGGCTGGAATACATTCAGATGATGTTGCTCTGCCAACACTTTGACTGGGCTGGCTTTAAGCTTCATTCCTCGCCCCGCGGGCCGATCCGGCTGGGTGAGCACCATTACAATTTGATGACCGGCCTCAATTAGCGCCGCCAGCGCAGGTACGGCGAATTCTGGCGTGCCAGCAAAAATAATTTTCAACTTTTAACTTTCAACTATTTATTTAGCACGATGCTGTTTAAGCATTTTGTTTTTAATGCGGTTACGTTTGAGTGGCGATAAATACTCGACAAACACTTTACCCAAGAGATGATCAATTTCATGTTGAATACAGATACTTAACAAGCCTTCGGCATTTAAAGTGAATTTTTTGCCATCCGGATCCAGGGCTTCAACCTTTATCTTCTCGGCCCTGGTAACGCTCTCATATACGCCAGGCACCGACAAACAACCTTCTTCGTAATCTTGTTCGCCACTTTTTGCAGTAATTTTTGGGTTAATAAACACTTGCAAACGGTCTTTCGTTTCGCTGGTGTCGATAATAATCAGCTGTATATGCTGATTAACCTGCGTAGCGGCCAAACCGATACCTGGCGCGTCATACATCGTCTCTGCCATGTCGGCAATCAAACGACGAATAGACGCATCGACCTCTTTTACGGGCTTTGCCACCGTATGTAGGCGCTGGTCTGGATAATTAAGGATATCTAAAATTGCCATAAAAACTTGTTAGTTTCCATAAAAGCTTGATTGTTTAATGAATTACGTGATAAATTTAACGTAATTTCGCGGTTTATGCCTATATTGTGACCGTATATTTTCTAATGCATTTTTGACCAGAGGTCATCAATATATGTTTCGCCATATTATAACGCTGCTCGTGTTTTGTTGCTTAAGCTTCAGCATCAATGCAGAAGAGATTGCACTCAAAAACAACCACCCTGACCGTCACGTTGTGGTTAAAGGCGATACCTTATGGGGCATTTCAGGCAAGTTTCTCAAAGACCCTTGGCAATGGCCAAAGGTATGGAAACTCAACCGCGCTCAAATCAAAAACCCACATTTAATCTACCCAGGTGATGTTGTTGTACTAGATACCAGTAGCGGCAGCCCGCAATTACGATTACTCCGTGAAACTATTACTTTGCAGCCCGGTGCGGTTGAAGAGCCGTTGGAGAGAACGGCGGTTTCAACCATTTCACTAAACGTCATTGCACCCTTTTTAAGTCAACCACTCGTCATTGAAAAAGATCAACTGGCCGCATCGCCCCGAATTATTGCAGGGCAAGACAATCGTGTGGTGCTGAGCCCGGGTACACGTGTTTACATCAACAAAATTGAAGAGGACGACGGTATCAACTGGTATGTTTACCGCCCGGGAGATAGCCTAATTGATCCTGACACCAAGGAAGTATTAGGTATGGAAGCGACCTATTTGGGTGACGCTAAAATCACCAAGTATGGTCAACCCGCAAGCGCTGACATCGTAAAAGCCAAAGAGGAAATTTTCACCAAAGATAGATTAGTGCCTACTGGTGATAATGTTGAAACCAGTTTTGTGCCGCATGCACCAGACACACAAATTACAGGACGTATCATTAACATTTATGGTGGTGTCGCCGAGGCTGGCCCTGAGAGCATAGTCTCTATTAGTCGCGGCTCTGCAGATGGCATAGAGGTTGGTCATGTGCTTGCGATTAATCGCTACGGCCGTGTGATTAAAGACCCTGAACCACCAAAAGAAGAAGTCAATTCAAAACCAAAGTTAAGAGAGTTGAATTTTGACGTCAAGCGCGACGCCGATGGTAAAGCCATTGTAAATTTCGAGAAAAAACCAGAAAAAAGTACAACTGAATTAGTCCTTGAGCCTGGCATGATTAAACTGCCAGATGAGCGCATAGGTTTATTGATGGTGTTCCGCGTATTTGAACGCGTATCTTACGCTTTAGTGATGCAGGCAACGCAACCCATCAATAAGCTTGATTCAGTCCAAACACCTTAATCACTTCGACATATTATTGCTCCTGATATCGCTAAGATTCCAATGCAAACCGACCACAGCGAAGACATTGCAGAAAAAGCGCTGTGGATTAGCCTGAGTAACATTTCTGGCATCGGCCCACAGACCTTTTGTCAACTATTAAAAACCTTCGGTAGCCCTACCAACATTTATGCCGCCAGTTTAAAGCAATTAAAAGAAGTGGTTTCAGACAAAATTGCTGCTGAAATTACACTTGGCATTGATGATGAAGCCTTAACCGATTCTCTACATTGGCTGTCTCAAGCCAATAACCATCTCATTACGCTGGCTGACCCCTACTACCCCAAAACACTGCTGGAAATTTCAGATCCGCCGCCTTTGCTCTACGCTAAAGGTAATTTAGCCTTGCTAAATCAGCCGAGTATAGCCATTGTAGGTAGCCGCAATGCATCTGTACAAGGGGGAAAAAATGCCGAGGCTTTTGCCCATGGCTTATGTGCTTATGGCTTATGTATCGTCAGTGGCATGGCATTAGGCATTGACGGTGCGGCCCATCGCGGTGCGTTAAAAGCCAATGGCGCGACCATCGCCGTGGTAGGGACCGGTTTAGACATTGTGTACCCTGCCAAACACCGCGATTTAGCGCACCAAATTGTAGAGCATGGCCTCATCATCTCTGAATTTTCTCTTGGTACGCCATCCAAACCGCAGAACTTCCCTAAGCGCAACCGTATTATCAGCGGCCTGAGTTTGGGCTGTTTGGTGGTCGAAGCTAACCTACAGAGTGGTTCGCAAATTACCGCACGCCTGGCGGCGGAACAAGGTCGTGAAGTGTTTGCAATTCCAGGCTCCATTCATTCGCCGATGTCTAAAGGTTGCCACCAACTGATTAAACAGGGTGCAAAACTGGTGGATTGCCTGCAAGACATCGTAGAAGACTTAGGTTTAAATAAGCTGGGTTTAAACAACTTAGGCTTAAACAGCTTAGATCTAAATAATGACGCATCAAGCGTTACTGACCCTACTGACAACAATATCGCTCCTAATCATCCTCTTCTTAATCTGATGGGCTATGAACCAATTGCTTTAGAAAATTTAGTACGCTTAAGTAGCTTGACGGTAAGTGAAGTTTCATCCATGCTAATGTTATTGGAATTAGAAGGGAGTGTAGCTAGCCTAGCAGGCGGACAATATCAAAAAATTGTGTAATCTTAGAATTATGCATAAACCATCACACTTAATTTAAGAATATTTTATTTAAGGATAAACATCATGTTTGAAGTATTGGTTTATATGTTTGAAAACTACATTGATACACATTTTAGACCTGACGATAATACGCTCTCCCAAGAGTTATTCGCCGCAGGATTTGATGAACAAGATATTAACGGTGCCTTTAATTGGTTTAATCAGTTAGAACTGATGACCGATCAACCTGATATATTTGAAAAACCTAACCATGTTAGCACACGTATTTTCACTGAGACCGAACTAAAAAAAATCACTGGAGAAAGCATTGGCTTCATTCTGTTTTTAGTACAGGCCAACATACTTAATGCCGCACAACGTGAGCTGGTGCTAGAACTAGCCATGAACTTACCTCAACCCACAATCAGTATTGAAGAA
Source organism: Methylotenera sp. UBA6020 (assembly GCA_002429455.1). Classification (GTDB taxonomy): domain Bacteria; phylum Pseudomonadota; class Gammaproteobacteria; order Burkholderiales; family Methylophilaceae; genus Methylotenera. Next base: position 29,376 of record DIZU01000013.1, read on the forward strand.
ATGCGCTGGATTGTACTGATGACCACTTGGGGCACTAGCAAGTCTGGTCCTGACAAAACTAAAGAGTATTTATTTATTGAAGATGCGCTTCTAAATAAACAAAAACCGACACTACACTAGTAGTATCCGTTTTTTTATTCCTGTAGCTAAAGCTAAGGCTGCTTCTAAAAATTTATGTAGTCCAGCGGCACAAAATTTAAGTTATTAAAGATGCACTTTATTTATTGCGAATATTTTCAATGATGCTGCTAATAATGCCAGCCTGATTCAGTGTGTAAAAATGAAAACTCGGCACCCCTGAAACCTGCAAGGTTTCACATAGCTCACTCACCACATCAACGCCAAATGCACGCAGTGAAGGCACATCATCAGCATATTCTTCAAGACGCATTTTTAACCAGCGTGGAATTTCTGCCCCGCAAATACTGGAAAATCGTGCCAGTTGGGTGATGTTATAAATTGGCATAATGCCTGGCACAATCGGAACATTAATCCCCGTTGCTGCACACTGGTCTATAAACCTAAAATACGCATCGGCGTTATAAAAATACTGCGTAATCGCTGAGTTAGCCCCCGCATCAATTTTACGCTTGAGGTTTAGCAGGTCTTTCGCAGGCGTTCTTGCCTCAGGATGAAACTCTGGATAAGCAGCCACTTCTATATGAAAATGGTTGCCAGTCTCAGCACGAATGAATCCCACCAAATCCGCCGCATAACGAAAATCGCCAACACTCACTTCGCCAGATGGCAAATCACCGCGCAGCGCTACCAGACGTTGAATACCTCGCGCTTGATACGTTTGTAATAGATCGCGGATTTCTGCTTTGCTAGATGAAACACAGGAAATATGGGGTGCTGCATTAAATCCTTCTTGCTGAATTTCCAGCACTGCATCCATGGTTCTGTCGCGCGTAGATCCGCCTGCACCAAAGGTGACAGA
>DIZU01000098.1:0-5059 GCA_002429455.1 Methylotenera sp. UBA6020
AAGCGTATTTTGGCCGACAGTGAATTGGCCAGCTATCAGCAGTCACAAATCAAAGCCCGCTTTTTAGCTAAACGTTTTGCGGCAAAAGAGGCTTTTTCTAAGGCACTAGGCACTGGATTACGCGCCCCGGCAACCTTTCAAAATATCGCTGTTTCACACGATGACTTAGGTAAGCCAATATTGATTTTGGCGCCAGAATTGCAGATATTGTTGCAAACTAAAAATATCACCCAAACCCATATCAGCATTAGCGATGAAAAAAATTTAGCCGCGGCGTTTGTGGTGTTAGAAACATGAGTAAGTTGGCAGAAAGTACGCAAGTAATGGGCTTTGAACGTCGCTTTGGTGGTGTGTCACGGCTATATGGTGCCGATGGCTTGGCAAGGCTACAAGCCGCCCATATCTGCGTGATTGGGATTGGTGGCGTAGGGTCTTGGGCGGCCGAGGCGTTAGCGCGTAACGCGGTGGGTACCATCACTTTAGTTGATTTAGACAACATTGCGGAATCGAATGTGAATCGTCAGTTGCATGCAGTGGACGGCGCATTTGGCAAAGCTAAAGTGACGGCGATGGCCGAGCGTATTCGACTGATTAATCCTATTGCGAACGTGATTGAGATTGAAGATTTTGTCACGGTTGAAAACATAAATACGACGTTGAATCACCATTACGACGGTGTGATTGATTGTATTGACGATGCTAAAGCCAAAGCCGCAATTGCTAGTTTTTGTAGCTTACAAAAAATCCCTTTAGTAATGACCGGTGCGGCTGGCGGCAGGTTGGATGCTACCCGTATTAAGCAAGCTGATTTAAGCCAAGTGAGTCATGACAAGTTACTGGCTAAAGTGCGTAATGTGTTGCGCCGCGATTATGGTTTCTCTAAAGCTGACACTGTAAAAAACAAGCCATCAAAATTTGGTATTCAGTGCATTTATTCCGATGAAGAAGTCATTAAACCTGAGAGCCTATGTGAAGTAGAAGACAACGCAGGCAGTTCGATCTCTGGCTTAAATTGTGCCGGATATGGCTCCAGCGTATGCGTGACAGCACCGTTTGGCTTTGCTGCAACTAGTTTGCTATTGCAACAACTATTGAACGGCTGAACGTACTGAACGAGCAAGTGTTGCGGTAGCTATTGCTTGCAGCAGATGCAACACTTATTACCGCGTTTTATTGGAATTTTTGTTAAATATCATGAGGTTTTTGTAAGCAGCCCATATACTACATCGATGACTAAAAGTGAGGATAGATTTAATGTTGACGAGGTATTCGCGACCCAGCAATTTGGTGAAAAGTACTCCATACGTTAGATTCACTATGGTTTTAGTTGTATTATGAAGCATTGTTTTTCATCATAATTTCATCAAATTGTCATAATCGGCGCATAACATCAAATGCATAATAAAATTAAAGATTCTATGCGTTTAACATATCCCCCACTGAAGTTACTCAACCGTGACACTAGTATTTTAGCGTTTAATGAACGGGTATTGAGTCTTGCACAAAATCCAGACTATCCGCTACTGGAGCGATTGCGTTTTCTTTGCATTGTTTCTTCAAATTTAGATGAATTTTTTGAAGTGCGCGCCGCACCACATGTGGACGCAATGCGCGACGATGAGCAACAAAGTGATATTAATGTGCAAAGTTATCAGAGCATTGCGCTAGCTGCCCACGAGTTAGTGGCTAAACAGTATCAAATTTTCAATGCGGAACTGATGCCAGCTCTAGCTGCGCAAGGCGTTCATTTGGTTTCGCATGGCGAGCGCACACCACAACAGCGACGTTGGGTGGCTCGGTACTTTGAAACTGAAGTGCGCCCGTTATTAGTGCCAGTTGCGCTGGACCCTTCACATCCATTCCCGCAAGTTGCCAACAAGTCACTTAACTTTATCGTTTCACTAGGCGGTCATGATGCCTTTGGCCGCAACAATAATATTGCGATAGTTAAAGTGCCTAGAGTATTGTCACGTTTAATTAAGTTGCCAAAAAGCTTGAGTGATAAGCAGCAAAAGTTTGTTTCATTATCCAGTGTGATTCGAGCACATTTGGCGAGTTTATTTACCGGACGGGAAGTGCTTAATTTCTCTCAATTTAGGGTTACGCGTCATTCAGATTTAGCCGTAGATGAAGAGGATGTGAAAAATTTACGTACGGCCCTAAGAAAAGGCTTGGTGCAGCGTAATTTTGGTGACGCGGTTCGTCTGGAGGTCTCATATGGTTGTGATGAGCCGTTAGCAAGGTTCTTATTGCAACAGTTTGATTTGCCAAAACAATCGCTCTACCGTGTACATGGTCCTGTGAATCTGGCACGCTTGATACAACTGGCCGACTTGGCTGAGGGTAACCATCTCAAATTCAAACCGTTTGAGCCTAAAGTTAGCCAAGAGATAGCGCCAAATCAATCATTTTTTACACAGTTAAAACAACAAGATATTTTAATTCATCAGCCATACGAAAGTTTCGAGTCGGTGATTGATTTCTTGCATGAAGCCGTCAATGACCCTGATGTGCTGTCTATTCAACAAACTATTTACCGCACAGGTGCAGATGCACGTATGCTCAAGTTGCTGCAAGAGGCTGTACGACGTGGTAAAGAAGTCATGGCGGTGGTCGAGTTGAAAGCCAGGTTTGATGAAGAAGCCAATATCAACTGGGCAGAGGCTCTAGAGTCGGTAGGTGCACAAGTGGTGTATGGCATCGTCGGCTTGAAAACACACGCCAAAATGTTATTGGTGATGCGAAGAGAAGGTCCTCATCTAAAATATTATGGCCATATTTCTACTGGTAATTACAACCCTAGAACAGCACGTCTTTATACCGACGTGAGTATGCTAACAGCCGATCCGCAAATTACCCGTGATATGGAGCACTTGTTTAGGCATATTGCAAGTCAGGTTAAATTGCCTCGCATGCAAAAGCTATTGGTTGCGCCATTTAATTTGCATAGACAAATGCTTTCCAAAATTAGAGCTACTGAGTTATCTGCAAAACAAGGTAAGGCTGCCAAGATTATCTTGAAAATGAATGCGCTAACTGATGTAGCTTTGGTACAGGCCTTGGTTAGGGCTGGACGCGCGGGTGTTGAGATTGACCTGATTTTACGTGGTGCATGCATATTGCCTATAGATGCGCCTGGGCTGGATGGGCGCATACGGGTGCGCTCGATTATTGGCCGACTGTTGGAGCATTCACGTGTGTTTTACTTCCCAAGTTGATCATGTAGAAAGTATGTGGCTTTCTAGCGCTGATTGGATGAACCGTAATATGATGCGACGTGTTGAAATTGCCTGGCCGATTGTTGATGCCAAAAATCGTGCGCGCATTTTGCAAGAGTGTTGCCAAATATACTTGGATGATAATAAAGACGCATGGTTATTGAATGTCGATGGGACTTACGTTTCAAGTTCACAGCGCCTAGCCGAACTCAAGGCAAAAACAATTGAATCTGTGCAATCTTTCAGTGCGCAACAACAACTTATGCAAAAGTATGCCGTTTAGAATGTATCACGCTTGAGTGAGGTCAATGGTATGGTTGGATACAGGCATGGCTAATTTAATTTTATGGCGACATGCTGAAGCCGAGGCTGAAAGTACTAGTGGTCAAGATATTGACCGTGCATTAACCAAGCGTGGGCGCAAAGATGCAGAAAAAATGGCAGAATGGCTGAGTCAACATTTACCAGCCAATACGGAAATTTTATGTAGTCCAGCGCGTCGGTGTTTAGAAACGGCAGCAGCTTTAAATCATCCAACCATTCGTGAAAGTGCCAGTAGTATTGAGCGTGAAATAAAAATTGCTGAATTTTTGAGCGTTGATAGCTCTGTTGAAATCATGGCTAAAAAAGTAACAAATGAGGACAGCAGCAAAACTTTACTGCTGATTGGCCACCAACCGAATCTTGGGTTATTGATTGCAAAGTTACTTGGGATGGATAGTGGCGCATGTGTCGTTAAAAAAGGCGCAGTGTGGTGGCTGCGCCAGCGGCTTATTAACGGGGCATCGCAAACATATTTATTTACGGTACAACCCCCGGACTATTAACCGGGTTGCTTAACAGGCACTATTTATTTTTTAGGTCTGCCAGTTTTAATCGTGGGCACTTTGTTCATTACTGCTTTTAAAGCAGTATCCGTCATGGTAGTCAACTGCATAATTCCCGCACGCAGTAATTCACTTTTTTTCGCAGGCTGACCTAGTTTGACCAAGCGCTCTTTTAGCACGTAAAGTTGTGCATATTCAGCCTTTGGTATGGTAAAGCTATCACGCTCCATTTTTAGTTTTGGCGTTTTTTCTTTTACTGGTTTGGCTACTTTTTCAGCTTTTTTCGCTGCGGGTTTAGTGACGATAATTTTATTTGCAGGCTTGGCTACGCTTGCTGGTGTACTGGCTTTTTTCGCGGCAACTTTGGCTTCGGCGGGTTTCGCCGCTAGCGGTTTGTTTACCTGTGGGGTTGCTGGCTCAATTTTTGTAACGGGTGCTTTTAATGCTTCGGCTTGCAGTGGGTTGATTTTTGACATGGTAGACTCCTAAATAAACGATATAAATAGTTTATACCGTTTAAGCTAAATTGCAATATTGATTTATGAAAGATTCAATAGACTTTAGTGCTAATCCTCAGCTGACAGCAACTTCAAATAGCCAGTTTGTTTTTTGCCAGGCGAGCGTTTCTTCGTCTAGCAAGTAGTACGACTGTGGATATTTGTCAGGCCAATTTTTTGGTAGGATCAACTTAATCGTGTTGTTAAACTGCTTTAGTTGAATGCCGCGTAGATTCGGCATTTGACGTGCATGGCATAAAATCACGGCTAAGCGTAAGCAGCTTAATTGCATGACAAAAATGCGGTCAGAGAAATCAGCTTCTAGTTTCTTTAATTTTGCTTTGTGTCCCAATATTAGTAAGCTTAAACAATGCAACTCGCTCTGTGCAAAGCCCTGTGGCTCGGCATGCTCAAGTATGTATGCGCCATGTAAATGTGCGTCAATCGGTGAAACGATGCCGCCAATTTCATGCAGCATTCCCGCCCAGCGTAATTTACGCGCGTGTGTTTGGCGTTC
>DIZU01000098.1:5177-9938 GCA_002429455.1 Methylotenera sp. UBA6020
GTAATTTACGCGCGTGTGCTTGGCGTTCACCAGGGGCAAAGTTGATGTCGGCACTGATTTTTTCAAATAGCTTTTCCGCGACTTCTGCCACTGTTTTGGCTTGAGTTTCATCCACATCAAATTTGCGCGCTAAACGTTGCACTGAAGCATTTCTTAAGTCGACCATGTCGTTTTTGCGTGCGAGCATGTCATATAGCAAGCCATGTCTTAGCGCGCCTTTTGCAACATTTAATGATTCAATATTAAAGTAATCAAACAGGGCGAGTAATATTGATAAGCCACCGGCAATTACGGGTTTACGATCTTCTTTTAGTCCGAGCAAGCGTAATTTATCCACGGATCGAGTGCGCAATAACTCCTCGCGAAGCCAATGCAGACCTTCTTTAGTGACCATGTCAACCGGCCTGCCGTATTGAACTAAAACATCCGCCACCGCGCCTACTGTGCCAGACGCACCATAGGCGATATTCCACTGTTCATGATTAAAGGTCACACCCAGTGTTTCGAAGAATGATTGAGCAGCAATTTCTGCACGTGAAAAAGCTTTTTCAGTAAAGTCCCCTGTAGCAAAGTGTTTGAGCGACCAGGCAACAGAGCCTACATGTAAAGAAGCGGTGTGATGCGATTCAAAACATTGACCCAATATAAACTCAGTTGAGCGCCCGCCAATGTCAATAACCAGCCGCCTGTCATCAGACTGTGGTAAAAAACGGCTAACCCCTTGATAAATGAGCCGCGCTTCTTCAACGCCTGAAATCACTTCTACATCAAAGCCCAGTGTTTTTTTTGCAAGCTTGATGAATATTTCGCGATTGTTCGCTTCGCGTAGCGTTTGTGTTGCCACCGCACGCACATGTGAGGCCTCAAACCCTTGTAGGCGCTCAGCAAATCTGGCTAGGCAACGCATACCGCGTTCGATTGCTTCAGGCGACAGATTGTAGTCTTCATCCAAATCGCCGCCTAACCGCACGGATTCTTTAAGGTATTCTACGCGCTGAATATGGCCGCTATCCAAGCGGCCAATTTCCAGCCTGAAACTATTAGAACCAATGTCAATGGCAGCTAGTAAAGCTTTGTCAACGGGCAAGTTTTTTGTGTGGTTTGTATTATTTTCCATGATTTCTAGTATGCACTTTTACGTTTGCATTTTAATTGTAACTTCGCTTAAAACAATATTATTTTTTTCTATTTTGCAGCAATGACTTGAAAGTTTGATGACAAAGCCTAATTAACTATTAGGTATTAACTATTCATTCAGGAGTGCAATATGGCGAAGCCAACGGACGATATTAAAAATAAAACAGAAAAGCATAGCCCACAACCAGAAAAGATGGCGTTTCAGGCAGAGGTGAAACAGCTTCTGCAATTGATGATTCATTCGCTCTATAGCAATAAAGAGATTGTGCTGCGTGAATTGATCTCTAATGCTTCAGATGCTGCCGATAAATTACGCTTTGAGGCTTTGGCCGATGGTGCTTTATACGAAAGTGATAGCGAATTAAAGATCCGGGTGGCTTTTGATAAAGCAGCGCGTACGTTGACTGTCAGTGACAACGGTATTGGCATGAGCCGTGAAGAGGTCATCTCGCACATTGGTACAATTGCAAAATCCGGTACCAAGGAATTCTTTAATGCACTGACCGGTGATCAAGCGAAAGACGCAAACCTGATTGGTCAATTTGGCGTGGGTTTCTATTCCGCATTTATTATTGCTGACAAAGTTACTCTAACTACACGGCGCGCAGGCGCTACAGATGCCGTTCGTTGGGAATCTGCAGGAGAGGGTGACTATACGCTGGAAGCCGCCGATAAGATCTCTCGTGGCACCGAAATTGTCTTGCATTTACGTGAAGGCGAAGATGAGTTTTTAAGCGATTGGAAGCTAAAGACTATTATTCGTAAGTACTCTGATCACATCACCTTGCCGATTGTGATGAAAAAAAGCGAATGGAAAGATGGTGCTGAAGTTGCCACGGATGAAGACGAAACCGTTAACAAGGCCTCTGCTTTATGGGCACGCAACAAAAACGACATCACTGAAGACGAGTATCAAGAGTTTTATAAACACGTATCGCACGACTTTGAAAACCCGCTTGCCCATACGCATAGCCGCGTAGAAGGTAAGCAGGAATACATTTCCTTGTTATATATCCCGAGTAAAGCGCCATTTGATTTATATGACCGCGAACGCAGGCACGGTATCAAGCTCTACGTGAAACGCGTATTTATTATGGAAGATGCTGAAAAGTTGATGCCGCAATATTTACGTTTTGTCCGCGGCGTGATCGATACGGCAGACCTGCCGCTGAATGTGTCGCGCGAGATTTTGCAGTCTAGTCGTGATGTAGAAGCAATTAAAGCCGGTTCGATTAAAAAAATATTGGGTCTGCTGGAAGACATGGCTGAAAACAAAGCGGAAGATTACGCTAAGTTTTATGCTGAATTTGGTCGTGTATTAAAAGAAGGTCCGGGCGAGGATTTTGCCAATAAAGAAAAAATTGCCGTATTGCTACGCTTTGCTTCCACACGAGCTGACACTGATGTGCAAGACGTATCTTTTAAAGACTATATTGCACGCATGCAGCCAGAACAGGATCGCATTTATTACATCACTGCGGATAGTTTTGCCGCTGCGCAACACAGCCCGCATTTGGAGATATTCCGGAAAAAAGGCATTGAAGTATTGTTGATGTCCGATAGAGTCGATGAGTGGCTATTAGGCAGTTTGACTGAGTTTGAGGGTAAGAAGCTACAGTCTATCGCCAAGGGCGATTTGGATTTAGGCAAACTCGAGTCTGACACTGAAAAAGAGATTCAAAAGAAGATTGAAGAAGAAGCAAAAACATTGGTAGAAAAAATCAAGCAAACGCTAGGTGATCAGGTGAAAGATGTCCGCGTGACCCACCGTTTGACAGATTCGCCTGCTTGTTTAGTCAGTGATGCGCAAGATTTATCGGGCAATTTAGCGCGTATGTTAAAGGCCGCAGGTCAAAGTGCGCCAGAGACTAAGCCTATTTTAGAAATCAACCCATTGCATAAGCTGGTAAAACGCCTTGAAAACGAAGCTGCAGATGTGGTGTTTAGTGATCTTGCGCATGTACTATTTGACCAGGCTTTGTTGGCCGAAGGCGGCACATTAAATGACCCTGCTAGTTTTGTGAAGCGTATGAATAGCTTAATCAGCTAAGCATCGCTGAAATATAACCCCGCCAAGTGCAAACTAGGCGGGGTTTTTTTACATTAGGTGGTTGTCTATATTCTTAAGTTTATTAATTCTTAGGTTATTAATCTATCGTCATTAAAGGTGGCGCAATATTTGCTAGAATGATCATTATGATTATTAAATAGATGCTAATAAATGAAAACGCCAGCCAATACTAACGAAAAGCCAAAAAAGGCCGTTAAGCCAAAAGTGAACGCAATTTCTAAGCTTCCCCTTATTCATCAAGCATTACAAAATCATTTGATTTTCTCAAGCTTCAAGACGAGTGAGGCTGCTACGCCTAGAGACTGGTACGAGGCTGCCAGTTATACGGTGCGCGATCATGTGGTAGAGCGTTGGATTAAAACGGCTGAATCTTATTATCGCGATGATCCTAAACGTGTCTATTATTTATCACTCGAGTTTTTAATCGGGCGCATGCTGAGTAATGCTGCACTGAATTTGGGCGTTAAAGATGAGTTGAAAGATGGATTGGCCTCGTTGGGGCGAGAGTTGGAAGCTGCGATGGAGTTAGAGCCTGACGCTGCGCTTGGTAATGGCGGCTTGGGTCGGCTTGCTGCCTGTTTTTTAGATTCAATGGCTACCATGGATATTCCAGCGATAGGTTATGGCATCCGCTATGAATATGGCATGTTTAAGCAATCGATAGAAGATGGGCAGCAAATTGAAACCCCTGATAACTGGTTGCGTTATAACAATATTTGGGAGTTTCAGCGTCCAGAAGCGACCTACATCATTAAATTTTACGGACATGTGGTGCAGGTGCCGGAAGTCAACGGAATGGCTCACCACTGGGTAGATGCAGAGCAAATACTTGCCATGGCATATGATGTCCCCGTGCCAGGCTATGGCACAGAAACCGTTAATAACCTAAGGCTCTGGTCCGCCAAAGCAACGCGCGAGTTTGATTTGCGCCATTTTAATGATGGCAATTACGTAGCTGCGGTTGAAAAGCGTAACGAAACAGAAACGATTTCTAAAGTGCTCTACCCAAATGATGCTTCTGCATCAGGTCGAGAGCTCAGACTGAAACAGCAGTATTTCTTTGTGTCGGCATCTATACAAGATATCTTGCGGCGTTTTTTATTTGTGCATGAGATTAAAACGCCGCAAGATTGGAATAAATTACCTGACAAAATTGCGATTCAATTAAACGATACGCATCCAGCGATTGCCGTGGCAGAAATGATGCACCAGTTAGTCGATATGCATCATTTGGCGTGGGAAAAAGCCTGGGGATTAGTGGTTAAGATTTTTGCCTACACTAATCACACGTTAATGCCAGAGGCCTTGGAGACATGGAGTGTTGAGCTGTTCGGGAATTTACTACCGCGTCATTTAGAGATTATTTACCAGATCAATTATGAGTTTTTACATATGGTAAATCATCACTTCCCTGGTGATGCTGATTTGTTGAAACGCGTATCCATTATTGACGAATCTAATGGTCGCCGCGTGCGTATGTCGCACTTGGCGGTTGTCGGCAGCCACACCGTGAACGGCGTGGCGGCATTACACAGTGAGCTACTAAAGCAAAC
>DIZU01000098.1:10067-11986 GCA_002429455.1 Methylotenera sp. UBA6020
GGCATTACGCCACGCCGCTGGTTAAATCAAGCAAACCCGGAACTCACAAAGCTCATTGAGCAGGCCATTGGTGCGGGCTTCAAAAAAGACCTAACTCAAATCAAAAAATTAACCCCACTGGCTGATGATGTGGATTTTAGAAAAGCATTTGCGCAGGTTAAGCATGCGAATAAAGTCAGGTTAGCCGCCAAGATTGAAAAAGTGACCGGTATTAAACTCAATACCAAGAGTCTGTTTGATGTGCAAATTAAGCGTATTCACGAATATAAGCGTCAATTACTCAATGTGTTGCATGTCATCACCTTATATAACCGTATTCGTCGTGGTGAAAAAGGCATCACCCCACGTACCGTTATTTTTGGTGGTAAAGCCGCACCAGGCTATTGGATGGCAAAACAGATTATTCGTCTGATTAACGATGTGGCGTCGATCGTGAATGATGATATTGCGGTAGGTAACCAATTGAAAGTGGTGTTTTACCCCAATTATGAAGTATCTGCTGCCGAGATTCTTTTCCCAGGCAGTGATTTGTCTGAGCAAATTTCGACTGCCGGCACAGAAGCGAGCGGCACCGGCAACATGAAAATGGCTTTGAATGGTGCATTGACGATTGGCACATTAGACGGTGCAAACGTTGAAATTAAAGAAGAAGTCGGCGATGAAAATATCTTTATTTTTGGTTTAACTACAGCACAAGTGGTGGAAACTAAAGCCAGTGGTTACAAGCCACGCGACTATTACGACGATAACCCTGAGTTGAAGCAAGTGCTTGATATGATTGCCAGTGGCTTCTTTTCAGTAGAAGAGCCGAATCGCTACCAAACAATTGTTGATAATTTGCTGGATAGTGATCAATATTTATTGCTGGCAGACTATGCAAGCTATATCGAAGCACAAGATAAAGTAGCCCAGTTGTATAAAAACCAAGAGGAATGGACACGTTTGGCAATTTTAAACGTGGCAAATATGGCTAAATTTTCTAGTGATCGTGCAATCGGTGAATATGCTAAAAATATTTGGCATGTCAACCCGCATGCATCTGCTACAGGGAAAAGCAGCTAATAAAAGATAGCCGCAAACAGCAAAGTGAACTGCCACAATGCAATGATTGAGTACACACCATTACCAACTAACCTGAACCATGCAAACCCGCCATAGCGTGGGCAACGCTTGCGTTGCCCACGTGGGAATCAAAAACCTTTTTACATCACCCGAATCACCTTGTAATCACATTGATTATTTTTTAATCACTCGTATAATGATAGCGATACGTTGACATTATTTTTGCTGGTCGTTATTTTATTTTTCAGTCGTTAGGAGCTTACCATGAACACCAAAGTACTCACTGCCCACGTGCCATTACCTTTAGTTGAACAAGTCGATAGGCTAGCCCATCAATTGGAGCGCTCACGTGGCTGGGTGGTTAAACAAGCCCTCACAGCATGGGTTGCTGAGGCGGAACACCATCATCAATTAACATTAGAAGCTTTGAGCGATGTTGATGCGCATCACCTAGTGCCTCACCTTGCCATACAAGCATGGGCAGATAGTTTAACTACAGATAACCCGCTGAAACAACCCAATGCTACGGTGTAGTGTTTTAGTCATTCGCGATATTTAGGCATGCAAATATTTTGGACGAATAAAGCCTCGGATGATCTTGTCCGGTTATATGAATTTCTAGCACTCATCAACCAAGCCGCTGCCGCCAGTATTGTACAAGCGTTGACCAAAGCGCCATTACAGCTCGTGCAACATCCACATATGGGGCAAAAAATAGATGGTTTTGGTGAACGTGAGGTAAGGCGTGTTTTAGTCAGCAATTACGAAATGCGCTACGAGGTTGATAAAACCAGTATTTATATTTTACGTATTTGGCATATTCGAGAGAGTCGATAACCTGTCTCTTATACACATCT
>DIZU01000193.1:0-5066 GCA_002429455.1 Methylotenera sp. UBA6020
CCCTAGTTGTGGATTATCAACTCTATCCAATGCCCCGTGTAGCACCAGATCCGTATCGGCAAACACACACTCAAGCAACACATGACCCATGCGGCCTGAACAACCAGCAATTACAATTTTCAATGGACTTTCCATGACTTAAAAACCTATTTTCTCTAACATCTGATCGAAGAATCCTGGTGCACTCTCTTCTGGCAAATCTTTTGGTTTAGGCACTGTTTTATTACCCGTACGCGGGGCAGCCACTGCGGGCTTAGCCTCCGGCCCCTTTTCTTCTGAAGTAGACTTTAACGCTCCGTCGAATTTCATCCCGGCCGAAGATTCGTAAGCTGGCGGCAAATTAACTGGTGCTGACTCCGCTTTAGGCGCCGCTACAACTGGTGCTGCCGGTACAGGCGCTTCCAACGCAGGCAACACCTCTACAGGTATAGCTAATATAGACTTGGACTCTTCAGGTGGAGCAGTATTTTTTTTAATCGCAGCTGCTTTTTCTGTAGCTAAGATGGCCTCCTTTTTAGCCGCTTCATCTGCGGCCGCCTTGTCTTTAGCTGCCGCGGCTTCTGCAGCCAATGCTGCATCATCTTTTTCCCAGAACTTCAGCTTACTCATCAAGCTTTTCTCTTCTGGTTTTACATTAGGCGCAACTACCCGTACGCCTGAGCTTGCCGCGCCGGCATTAGGTTTAGCCTTCTCACTGCCAGAAGGCACTACATCACCACGTACAGCTTTTAATAGCTCATTTTCGAAATCCAGAATTACGCGGCGCTGCTCTGTGATTTTGCCATTTTCGCGCAATTGATAGACATAATCCCAACGGTTGCCGTGAAAGCTATCTTGAATGAGCGGCGTACCCATAATGAAGCGTACTTGCGATTTAGTCATACCAGGACGCAACTGCAACAACATTTTTGAGTTAACAACATTGCCTTGTTGTACATCAAGCTTATAAGGCTTTATCGTTGGCAAGGCTGTGCCGCATGACGTGCACAAAACGGCTAATAAAATGAAGAGATAACGCATATTATGACTTTAGTTTGAATTAGCGTTAATATAACACGTAGACAGCCAACCCAAAACACTGTGTTGGTTATTGTGGGCAACAACTATTTAAGAGTAAACATTATGCATGATCAAAAAGACTTAAAAAACGCGGGCCTTAAAGCCACCCTGCCTAGATTAAAAGTATTAAGCCTGTTTGAAAACAGCAAAGAACGCCACTTATCGGCTGAAGACATTTACAAAGTGATGATTAACTCAGGCGAAGATGTCGGCTTGGCCACGGTTTATCGCGTACTCACCCAATTTGAGCAGGCGGGCTTACTGATTCGTCATCATTTTGAAAGTGGTAAAGCGGTGTTTGAGCTTAATAGTGGCGGTCATCATGATCATATCGTGTGCGTGAAATGTGGCCGTGTTGAAGAGTTTTACGATGCGGAAATCGAAAAAAGACAGGAAAGCGCAGCAGAATCACTAGGCTTCAAAATGCAGGACCACTCACTCACGATTTATGGCATTTGTAACAAACAACCTTGCTCCAACAAAAACTAGCAAGATTAACGACAATAAAACACTATCTATATTAAAAAAGTTAACCTTACAATTAGCGTGCCAGCATCTCTTTTGCATGTTGGCGCGTCGTTTCGGTAAGCTCAATGCCGCCCAGCATACGCGCCACTTCTTCTACTCGCGCTTCATGGTTTAATACTGCAATCGTACTTAAAGTTTGCTCATTGACTAGTGACTTACTGACGCGTAAGTGATGCTTACCCTGTGCGGCCACCTGTGGCAAGTGAGTAATCACTAACACTTGGCGCTGGCTAGGCTGCGGCTCCACTTGGTGCTCGCCTAACTGTTTAAGCAGTTGACCAACCACCTCAGCTACACCGCCGCCGATGCCGACATCCACCTCATCAAAGATCATGGTGGGAATACTTTCTTTTTGTGCAGTGACAACGCGAATCGCTAAACTAATCCGTGACAACTCGCCACCTGACGCCACTTTACTAAGAGGTCGCGCTGCAACTCCGGCATGCCCTGCCACTAAAAATTCCACTTGCTCAAGCCCATTTAAACTAGGCGATTGTTCTGTTAACGCCACCTCGAACTTGCCGCCGCTTAACGATAAGCGCTGCATTTCAGCACTGATTTGAGTACTTAATTTAGATGCCGCCAATTGACGTCCGAGGCTCAATTGTTGAGCCAGCTGCATATAGGCAGACAAAGCGAGTGCTTCTTTTTGAGCAAGCTCTCCATCATTGGCAAACAACTCAAGCTCAGCCATACGCGCTTGCGACTTGGTGAGCAACTCAGCAAGTTCATCAGGTTTTACGCGATACTTACGTGAAGTATTGTGAATACTTTGGATTCTTGAGTCCAGCCCATCCAGCCTTGCCGGATCCAGTTCGGTGCGCTGTAAGTAGCGGTTCAAAAAACGATCGGTTTCTTCTAACTGAATAATGGCGGAATCTAATGTTTCTGCGGCCTCTGCGATGGCTCCATCATATTCGCGCAGACTTTGTAATTTATGTTGTACCTGTACGAGCAAGCGTAATGCTGACAACTCCCCCTCACTCAGCAACTCACGACATTCCTCTCCGCCAGTGATTAAGCTGGCTCCATTAGATAAGCGCAGATGCTCTTGCTGCAGCTCATCCCACTCACTAGATGTTAGTGTCAGTTGCGATAACTCACGGGTTTTATCGCGCAAATCTGCCAGCTCATCCGCGTACAAATTTGCATTCTTTTCCGCTTCTATGCGCTGCAAATGCAATTGATGCCAAATCTTATACTGTGTAGTTACTTGCGCCGCCAGTGCGGATAATCCAGCAAAATTATCCAGTACATTGCGTTGTGTGGCTAACTTTAACAATGAATGATGCGCATTTTGGCTATAAATATCCACCAACAATTCGCCCAGTTCTTTCAGTTGTGCAACGGTGACGTTGATGCCATTGATAAATGCCCGTGATCGACCATCTACATACATCACACGACGTAACACCAGCTCATGCATATCATTTTCCATCTCGGCTTGCAGAAGCCATTGTTTGGCCTCAACATTACTCACGATGCTAAATATGGCGCTGATTTCAGCTTTATCGCAACCTGCACGCGTGACGCCTCCCTCACCACGCGCACCCAAAGCCAATGATAGCGCATCAATCAGAATGGACTTGCCTGCTCCGGTTTCACCCGTTAACACGGTAAAACCAGCCTCAAATTCTAAATCAAGTTGATTAACGATGACGAAATCACGGATGGAAAGGCTTTGTAGCATAGTTTGACTTAACCCCAGTTAAGCTTATTTCGCAGCATTTCAAAATAACAATAATCGCTGGGGTGCAGCAGTGAAATGGTTTTTTCTGCACGGTGCACCATGATTTTGTCACCTATCTCTAAAGTCACTTGAAATTGACCATCAAAACTTAGTTGCGCCTCATCAAACTGCACCAAAGTCACCTCAATCTTGCTGGCTCCATTGACCGCAATCGGACGGTTACTCAAGGTATGTGGACAAATCGGCACTAGTGTAATGGCCTCTAAATTAGGGTGCAATATTGGCCCGCCAGCGGATAGCGCATAGGCCGTAGTACCAGTTGGAGTGGTTAAAATTAGCCCATCACTACGTTGTTTATATACAAACTTCTGATCGATTTCCACCTCTAGTTCAATCAGGCGCAAGCCGCTTTTAATCACCACGTCATTCAGAGCATAACTGGTATGTGCTACTTTTCCGTCTCGCACCACTTGCGCAACAAGTAGCATACGCGACTCTTTTATATAGTCGCCCGCAAGGATATGATCGATCTCGACCAACATATCTTCAGCACGTAAATCGGTTAAAAAACCAAAGCGGCCGCGGTTAATACCTACTAATGGTATCTCAGCATCAATCAGGCTGCGCGCAACACTTAGCATTGTGCCATCACCACCCATCACAATCGCCAAATCGACTTGACCCCCAATATTTTCCAGCGATACCGTTTTATAACTATTTAATTTAGCATGTTGGGCAGTACTGTCTTCTAACCAAACCTCAATATTTTTAGCTGATAAATGACGCGCCAGATCGGCCAAATCTTTTTGCATTAACTGCAAAGCAGATTTATTCATGTATTTGCCAATAATGGCGATTTTTTTAAATGTTGTATGCACGGCTGAATTAAAACATAGTCATGAAGTCTTAGCAAAGCGTTGCTCTTGATATAGCATGCAAAAAATGTACTTTATACTACATATTTTGCGCCATAATGGCGAAGTTAAGCCTCTAAAAAAGTGCATCAAAGTATATGAGTTATAATAACTTCGATTAAGATCAATAAGTTAAATAAAATTAGTACAAATGAAAACCTATTCGGCATTTTTATTGCTCACTATAGCCGATCCAACCCTAAATTAAACACAAAATTCACATGACAGCATCCCAGCAAAAAAATATACTCCAGACCTATTTTTTCATCACTTATCTCGTAGTACTGTGGCTAGTATCAGACTCATTACCGCTTGCAAATACCTATGCCGAAGGCTGGCTCACATTCAGCTTTATGATCATGGCGTTTTTGCTCTATGGGCTTTATTACCTATTACCAGCCATTGCAATCACTAGCCTTGTTCAATTTATTAGTCGTCGCTTTAAACCGAATAACGCACGTTCTGTCTATATTGCAGCCATACTAACTGGCGGCATTACCACATTACTACTCTATGCCAATGCCAAGATTTTTGCACTTTATGGCATGTTTTTTAATGGTTTTATCCTCAACTTAGTAATAACGCCAGGCGGCATTGAATCCTTAGGCGGCAGCAGCGCATCAGACTTGGGATTTGCAATAATTGTATTAGGCTTTATTGGTCTGCAAGCCCTGTTATTCTGGGGGGCGTATCGTTTTTATCGTAGAAATACCAACCCAACGTTTCAGCGACCATTTAGATTTTTACCTATTGCTGTATTGGCAGCCACTATCATTGTCCACATAGGATTCGCGATAGATACTTACACTAATAACAAACTTAACATAGTTGCAGAGTCCATTCCATTCTATCAAACCGTTTCGGCTCGCGGCCTA
>DIZU01000193.1:5135-8713 GCA_002429455.1 Methylotenera sp. UBA6020
AACTACCCATTAAACCCCATTCAATTTACCCGCCCGGCGAAGCCGTATAACATTATTTGGCTAGCTTCCGAATCTTGGCGTGCAGACACCCTGAATGAAAAAATAATGCCTAACACTTGGCAATTTGCTGCTAACGCTGCCCGTTATACGCGCAACTACAGCGGCGGCAATGGCACCCGTATGGGCGTATTCAGCATGTTTATGGGTATGCCGGGTAATTATTGGTTTCCATTCTTGGAATCAGGCCGCGGCGCCGCAATTGTAGATGTTTTGCAGCAAGAACAATACCAAATGAGTTTTTACACAAGCGCAAAGTTTTCTTACCCTGAGTTTGATAAAACTATTTTCGCACAAGTCCCGAATGAGCAACTTCATGAGATAAAAAATCCGACCTCTGGCTGGGAGAGTGATCGTGACAACGTCACCAACTTGCTCTCGTTCATTGATAAGCGTGACGCCAATAAACCATTTTTCACATTTATGTTTTTTGAATCTCCGCACGCACGTTATTACTTCCCGCCAGAAAGTGTCATAGCAAAACCATATCGCGATGACCTAAATTATGCCAGCTTGAGCAAGGAGGCGCTTCGCAAAGATATCGTGCCAATTAAAAACCGTTACATCAACTCTGTGCATCATCTGGATATGCAATTTGGGCGTATATTCGATTACCTCAAACAGCATCAATTATTGGACAATACCATTGTCGTGCTGCTAGGTGACCATGGTGAAGAGTTCATGGAACACGGTTTCTGGGGGCATAACTCAACTTTTGTTGACCAACAAGTACGCACGCCTTTAGTTATTTACACGCCAAAAATGCAAGCATTGGTGAGTGATCAAATGACGAGCCACATGGATGTTGTACCAACACTCATGCCACTCTTAGGCGTGACCAATCCCAGCAGTGACTACGCGATTGGTTATAACTTGCTAGCAGGTGAAAAGCGTGACCACACCTACATTTCAGATTGGGACAAAATCGCTTATGTTGATGATGAAGTTAAAATCACTCAACCGGTGAACGGCAAGAGTTTTGTGCTGGTGAAAGCCAGCAAAGGTAATGATGATCCTCTGGGCAATAATGAACAGAAATCAATGTTGCAAAAAAAACAAGCCGCTCTAGTGCAATTGATGCAGGATTTAGGCAAGTTCTTCAAGAAAAAAGCAGTGGCGGTTGCAAAATCATCATAGTAAGCCACTGCTTATTGGTAGTGGCGGTATGATAATTTAAGACATAAATTTGAAACATGGATAAACGCGCGCAAATATTACTCAAAACCTTAGTTGAACATTACATTAGTGATGGTCAGCCTATCGGTTCACGCACGCTATTACAGCACTCTGGCCTAGATGTCAGTGCCGCAACTATTCGTAATGTAATGAGTGATTTGGAGCAACTGGGCTTTATCGCCAGCCCGCATACCTCAGCTGGCCGTATCCCTACACAAAAAGGCTATCGCTTATTTGTAGACTCTCTACTGACGGTGCAGCCATTAGAAACGCAAGCGCTACAGCAGATTAAAAGTGGCTTATCTTCACCGAATCCGAGTGAGCTTATCGCCAGTGCCGCGGACATGCTATCTCAGCTCACACAATTTGCTGGGCTGGTGATGATTCCTAAACGCAAACGCATCGCTTTTAAACATTTAGAATTTTTATCTTTATCTGACACGCGTATTTTGGTGATTATTGTCACCAGTGATGGCAATGTTCAGAACCGTATTATTATGGCTGACAAACCCCATTCTGCGGCTGAACTCACACAAGCAAGCAACTACTTCAATGCCAATTTCTCAGGGCAGACCTTTGAAGAAGTGCAGCAAAAGTTACATCAAGAACTTAAACAAATGCAAACCGACATGAACCGTTTAATGACTGCTGCGCTCGATGCCAGCAGTAAAGCGGTTGATAATAATAAAGACGGCGTGGTGATCGCCGGTGAGCGTAACTTGCTGCAGGTAGATGAACTATCTACCAACGTCACCAGCTTACGTAAACTATTTGAGATTTTTGAGCGCCGCACTTCACTGATGCAATTGCTGGACAACAGCCAGCGCGCCGAAGGCATACAGATATTTATTGGTGGCGAGAGTGGGTACTTACCTTTAGACGAGTGCAGCATGATCACTGCACCCTATGAAGCAGACGGACAAGTGGTGGGGACTTTAGGTGTAATTGGGCCTACGCGCATGGCTTATGAACGAGTAATCCCGATCGTAGATATCACCGCTAAACTTTTATCAAATGCTCTCTCAAACATATAAAATCATATGCCTTATTACAATCAAGAACCTAAATTCCAACATGGCGGCCAGCTTAAAGTTGGCATATTACTCGCTAATTTAGGTACGCCAGATGCGCCTACTGCTCAAGCACTGCGGCGCTATTTAGCACAGTTCCTCATGGATAGACGCGTAGTAGAAATTCCACGTTTTATTTGGTGCTGGATTCTATATTGCATTATTTTAGTCATCCGTCCAAAAAAATCTGCGGCAAAATATGCGCAAGTGTGGACAAAAGAAGGCTCGCCTTTGTTAGTACATGCGCAAAAACAAGCACTGCTACTACGTGGCTTTTTAGGTCAAAAAATCAACTCGCCTTTTGCCGTCGAGTTGGGCATGAGCTACGGCAACCCCGGCATGCAATCGGCCATCGATAAACTGCGTGCACAAAATTGCGACCGTATTTTAGTGTTTCCACTCTATCCACAATATGCGGCCAGCAGCACGGCCAGTGCACTAGATGCCGTATGGCGGGTACTGCTTAAAACGCGTAATGTGCCGGCTATTCGCAGCATCCGCCATTATCACGACCACCCTGCTTATATTTCAGCGCTCGCAAACAGTGTGCGTGAGCATTGGAAAATCAACGGCAAACCAACTAAATTAGTCATGAGTTTTCATGGCCTGCCAAAATTTCATCTGATGAAGGGCGACCCTTATCATTGCGAATGCCACATAACTGCACGTTTGCTAACAGAAGCCTTAGGCTTAAACAAAGATGAATATACAGTCGCGTTTCAATCACGCTTTGGGAAACAAGAATGGCTTAAACCTTACTTGGTCAATACGCTAGCGGATTTAGGCAAGGCTAACACCAAACGTATTGATGTGATTTGCCCTGGCTTTAGCAGTGATTGCCTGGAGACGTTAGAAGAAATTGCAATGGAAGGTAAAGAAATTTTTACCAGTGCTGGTGGAGGAGAGTTCCACTACATTCCAGCGCTTAATGAAAATGAGGCATGGATTCATGCCATGACCACTATCGCACTGGAAAATTTGCAAGGCTGGGTAAGTACCGACTGGGATCGTGAGCAAGCTAGAAAAGACGCAGAAATGACTAAATTAAGAGCCCAGGCTTTGGGTGCCAATCAATAAGCGTTATACTTTTACTTTAAGCTCACCAAATAAATTTATGATAGTAATTACCGGTGGTGCAGGCATGATAGGCTCTATCATCGCCTGGCACTTAAATACCAAATCTGGCAATACAAAACTCGGGCGTGATGACATGGTCATTGTTGACCGTATCACGCATGCGGAGCAATGGCAAAATTTGGTTAAACGCCAATACGT
>DIZU01000022.1:0-4444 GCA_002429455.1 Methylotenera sp. UBA6020
GTGGTGCAACTGCACCTTATCTGTGCAGATATCACAGCTACTTTCCCTGCTCCATTCTGTCAATACATCACAAATTACTCAATAAAATCATAACCATAATCAATTAATTAAAACTTGGCATGGCATTTGCTAGTGTAAAACAAATTACTTTATTTGAGCTGTCATGTTAAGAGTGATGATTGTTGATAATGATTTAGAGCGCACCAAGCCACTCAAGCAATCTTTGCTTGATACTGGCTACGATGTGATTGCGCATCTAAAAGATACCGTCAACTTAGACGATGCTTGTTGCGAGCTACAACCAGACATTGTGATCATTGACACAGATTCACCTAGTCGCGATACCTTAGAGAACATATGCGTGATGACCATGCATGAACCGCGGCCTATTGTGATGTTTACGCATGATGACGATAAAGAACAAATGAAGTTAGCCACCAAGGCTGGTGTTTGTGCCTATGTGGTGGGAAGTATACCGAATGAACGGTTACGGCCGGTAATTGATGCTGCCGTAGCACGGTTTGACGAATTCAAACATTTGCGTGAAGCGTTAAATGAAGCAAATACCAAGCTTAGTGAGCGCAAAGTGGTTGAACGTGCAAAAGGCCTGTTAATGAAGCAACGCAATATGGATGAGAATGAAGCTTATGGCATGTTACGCACGATGGCGATGCAAAAAAATATGCGTATTGGTACCTTATCAGAACAAATCGTGGAAGCAGCCCAGTTATTGCTTTAACAAAATAGCTATAAATAAATTTTAAGTAAAGTTGTTGTTTGGTATAACCGCCCAATGATGGGTACTGGTGCTAAACAAGATCGAAAAAAATAGGGCCACAGCAGGCTCGAACGAATAAGTAATTCAAGGCAAAGGCGTCTTGATAAGTGATTAATTCTTTAATTTTAGGGAATTGGTTTCTTATCAGACGCTTTTTTTATTGGCAAAATTTATAGGTAACAAAGTTTTAGATAGTTTGATTTATTTTTTGGAGAATTTAAAGATGAGCTCTAACAACAAAACATCCGATAAAAACATAAAAAACACAGTGATCAACACGGTGGACACTAGCCGCCGCGACTTCTTTCGTACCAGTGCAGCTGGCGCTTTCGGTGCAGCCGCATTAATGGGACTAGTCCCCAACGCAATTAAAACCAATGCCTGGGCAGCAGGTTCTGATGCGCCAGAAATTACCGACGTAAAGATTGGCTTTATTCCACTGACCGATTGCGCGCCAATTGTAGTTGCCGCAGAAATGGGCTTTGATAAGAAATACGGCATCAAAATCACACCTTCAAAAGAAGCCTCTTGGGCTGCGATTCGTGACAAAACCGTGAATGGCGAATTACATGCGGCACATGTGTTGTACGGCTTGATCTATGGCGTACAACTGGGTATCGGCGGTCAACAAAAAGACATGGCGTTACTCATGACGCTGAATCACAATGGCCAAGGCATTACACTGGCCAATCAACTGAAAGAAAAAGGCGTTAAAGATGGCCATAGCTTAAAACGTTTGTTGGATAACGAAAACCGCGATTACACCTTTGCACAGACTTTCCCCACTGGCACACACGCGATGTGGCTTAACTACTGGCTCGCGGCCAATGGCATCAATCCGATCAAAGACGTTAAAACAATCGTGGTGCCACCACCACAAATGGTCGCTAATATGCGTATTGGCAACATGGATGGCTACTGCGTAGGTGAGCCTTGGAATGCACGTGCCATTTACGACAAAGTGGGTTACACCGTGGCGACTACACAAGATATTTGGGTAGATCACCCTGAAAAAGTATTAGGAACTACCGCAGAATTTGTGGCAAAAAACCCAAACACTTCACGTGCAATGATTATGGCGATCCTGGATGCTTGCCGTTATATCGAAGCAACTGAAAACCGCGCCAAGGTTGCCAAGCTGATTTCTGGTAAAGCCTACGTCAATGCTCCGGAAGAAGTAATTTTAGGTCGTTTCATTGGCGATTATGACAATGGCATTGGTAAAAAATGGAAAGATCCTAACTTCATGAAGTTCTTTGAAGACGGTAAAGTCAACTTCCCTTATCTATCAGACGGCATGTGGTTCTTAACGCAGCATAAACGCTGGGGCTTGCTTAAAGCTGACCCTGATTATCTAGCAGTCGCCAGCAAAATTAACCAAGTGAAGCTGTATTCCGAGGCAGCATCGCAACTAGGCGTTAGCGTGCCTAAAGACACAATGCGTAGCAGCAAGCTCATGGATGGCGTGGTTTGGGATGGTAAAAACCCAGCGGCTTACGCGGCTTCTTTCAAAATAAAAGCATAAAACTTTTTTTAAAAAGACATTAAAAAGGAATATTGATGAGCGCAATCAACATCAGTAAAGAGAGCTTAACAGCCATCATGAAAAGCAATGATACCGCTGTAATCAAAGACACGGTTGTCAGCAAAGGAGCTGAAATGTCTAAAAATGAGAATGAAGTGATTACAAAAGTCGCACAGATTAGCAAAAGCCAGCCTAGCCAATTAAAACCAGCTAGCGCCAAGCCCAGCAACTTAAGCATTCAGGCTTATAGTTTTTTTAAATGGCTGCTACCGCCTGTTTTTGGGATATTGATGTTACTCGCCGTTTGGACATTGATTTCGCATCAATCGCCCAATCTGCCGGGACCGCTCAAAACATTCCACTCTGCAGTTGAGCTATTTAGTGATCCATTTTATGACCATGGCCCAAATGACAAAGGTGTAGGCTGGAATATCTTGGCTTCATTGCAACGTGTGGCTTTAGGTTTTGGCTTAGCTGCCTTAGTGGGGATTCCTTTGGGCTTCATTATCGGGCGGTTTGAATTTGCTTCACGCATGACTGCGCCGATCATTAGCTTATTGCGCCCAGTATCGCCGCTTGCATGGTTGCCTATTGGTTTACTGGTGTTCAAAGCGTCGAACCCTGCCGCGATTTGGGTGATTTTCATCTCGGCGATTTGGCCTATGATCATCAACACTGCAGTCGGCGTAAGCAAAGTGCCTCAAGACTACATGAACGTGGCCAAGGTGCTGAATTTAAGCGAGTGGAAAATTGTGACAAAAATCCTCTTTCCCTTTGTCCTGCCTTACATGATGACTGGCGTACGTCTTTCTATCGGCGTGGCATGGCTCGTGATTGTGGCGGCCGAAATGCTCACCGGTGGCGTTGGTATTGGCTTTTGGGTATGGGATGAGTGGAACAACTTGAATGTAGAGCACATCATCATTGCGATTTTTGTCGTAGGTATCGTCGGCTTGCTTTTAGAGTTTGCGCTCACGCAAATCGCTAAAAAATTCAGCTACGAATAATTTAGTTACAAGCCATTTAACGCCTAACCACTGAACAATACTTTAGGAATCATCATGGAAAAAACACCGATGCTTGAAAAAGCAAATGCTGATAGATATGTGCAACTAGAGAATGTCGATATGACGTTCTCTACTAAAAAAGGCGAATTCAACGCACTGAAAAACATTAACCTTAGTATCAAAGAAGGCGAGTTTATCTCGATTATCGGCCACTCAGGGTGTGGTAAATCTACAGTATTGAATCTGATTGCCGGATTAATGCAACCAACAGAAGGCTTACTATTCTGTGCCGGTCGTGAAATTGCCGGACCTGGCCCAGAGCGCGCGGTGGTTTTTCAAAATCACTCATTACTACCTTGGCTTACCTGCTATGAGAATATTTATCTGGCAGTAGAGCGGGTTTTTGACACCGAGACTAAAGCACAGCTTAAAACTCGTACAGATGCTGCACTTGAACTAGTTGGTTTATCCCATGCAACGGATAAACGACCCAATGAAATTTCAGGTGGCATGAAACAACGCGTAGGTATTGCGCGTGCCTTAGCAATGGAACCAAAAGTATTGTTACTCGACGAGCCTTTTGGCGCATTGGATGCGTTAACCCGCGCCAATCTGCAAGATGAGCTCATGAAGATTATGGCAAAATCTGGCTGTACTGCAATCATGGTCACCCATGATGTGGATGAGGCGGTCTTACTTTCAGACCGTGTGGTAATGATGACTAATAGTCCGTCAGCAGGAATTGGCGAGATTTTGGAAGTTGATCTGCCTCGCCCAAGAGCGCGCTTAGCACTAGCCGAGGACAAAGATTACAACCATTTGCGTAGCGAAGTATTACGCTTTTTATACGAACGCCATGCCAAAAAAGTTGCTTAAGCAAGAAACTGTACTACTATCAATTTACATAAAACATTATATTTAAATAAGGGATGTCACATGAGAACCAATACAACATTTAAGCTAAATTTAGTAATGGCCTGCACGGCTCTGGCACTTACTAGCATGGCGCAAGCGGCTTATGCAGAAGATGAAGCCATAACTGAATATACGTTTCTTGACTCTATCATGCAGGGTAAACCGATGACCAGCTTCAGGTTGCGTTATGAAAACGTTGACCAAAATGGTTATCAACAA
>DIZU01000022.1:4628-5116 GCA_002429455.1 Methylotenera sp. UBA6020
TTCACATTACGCAGTTTAATTGGCTGGCAAACTGCACCATTTCATAACTTAAGTTTTGCTGCACAAATTACTGACGTACACGCCTTCAACGATAGTTACAACGATAGACGTGGCAATCTAACTGACCCAGGCAATAATAACTACGCAAATATCGTTGATCCAACTTTTACCGATATCAATCAGTTATATGTAGACTGGACCGGCATCAAAAACACCAAGTTACGCGTGGGTCGCCAACAAGTCAATTTAGATAACGTACGCTTTATTGGGGACATCGGCTTCCGCCAAAACATGCAGGTGTTTGACGGTGTTTCTGTACTGAATAAAAGCATTCCAGACACAGAAATATTTGCCGCGCACTTTGATCGAGTGCGTCAGGTCAATACCGAGTTGCGTCATGGCAACATTGATATCGTCAATGCCAAATATCGTATTTCATCTTCAGAATCTTTAACTGGTTACGGTTATTTTATTGACGCTGCCAACTT
>DIZU01000022.1:5372-14845 GCA_002429455.1 Methylotenera sp. UBA6020
CGGCAGCCCACTGATTGATGCGCATTACTACAAGGTCGGTGGTGGCGCGATGTATGACACTTGGTCCGTGCGTATTGACCAAGAAGTTCTTTCTAGCAACAACGGCAAATATGCGTTCCAAACACCGTTAGGCACTAATCACCTGTTCCAAGGCTGGGCGGATCAGTTTCTGGTCACACCACGCCAAGGTATAGAAGATACTTATGTGACTTTTGCTGGCAGCATCGAAAAAGCCAAACTGTATGCTGAATACCATGTATTCAAGTCAGAGGAAAAATTCACAACACCAACCGGCACAGGCGACAAATATGGTACTGAGTTTGACGCCAGCGTTACCTATCCATTCACCGACAAAGTGTTAGGTAAATTGGAGTATGCGAAATTTAACGAGGATGATATTTATGGCGCAGTAACAGGCGCAGCGCGCAAAGGTGACAAAGAAATTATCTGGGCCACTGCAATGTACACGTTCTAAGTTCTAAGCACTCAAAAAATAAGCTGTGTCGTTAAAGTAGCATGTTAATGACACAGCAATCGTCTGCCTCAACAGATATCACCAGTCTTGTACAAAAATTTTGTAAGAGATTTGGTCAGTTATTTAAACTCATCAAACTATAAATAATTGCAAAAGGAATATCCATGGCTCGCACCGGCACACCCAGCGCTCTGAATAAATATAGCGGCATTATCTTTGCCGTTACTCTGTTTTTAGTATTTAACTTAGCGGTTCTCGCGCTTAATTTCTACACCTCTTCTACACTCAATAATGATGCGGTTTCGATCAATCTTGCCGGGCGGCAAAGGATGTTATCGCAACGTACCACCAAGGTGTTATTGTCCATTCAAGTGGATGCCGCGCAAGGTCAATACAACGATAAAAATACCGCCGAACTTAAAAAGGTAGCCTCGCTTTTTGATACTACGCTTAATGGGTTTAAAACCGGCGGCACCGTGGTGGGCGGCGACGAGAAGCCGGTTGGCCTGGAAAAAGTAAATGACGCTATAGCCGTGCAGTCTGTAGATGAAGCCTTGCGTATTTGGCAACCCTACAAAAAACTACTAGAGCCCGTCATCAACAGCAAGGTGATTGATGAGACTAGCCTGGATGCAGCAACATTCTATGCACGTGAGAACAATCTTAAGTTATTGAAGTTGATGAATGACCTCACTAGCCAGCTGGAGAAAAACACCAAAGCAAAAGCGGGCAATCTACAGCTCATTCAAACCATTGCCCTGGTGCTGTCATTATTACTGTTTGCCAATATCGTATTTAATGCACTGCGTAAACTACGCGCTGCCGATGGTGAAATTGAAAAAGCGCAGCGTGAAACCACTGAAATTCTTAATACCGTTAAAGAAGGCTTGTTTCTGCTAGACCCGCAACTTGCTGTCGGCAGTCAGTTTTCCAGCTCCATCAGCAAAATTTTGCAGCATGACATCAGCGCCAATATCCCTTTTATGCCAATACTGGAAGGCTTGGTCTCACCCGAGATATATAGCTCTGCCAAAGATTACCTGGACTTGCTATTTGGTAACAAAGTAAAAGAAAATCTAATGCGGAGCTTAAACCCGCTAACGCAGGTAAAAGTACAGGCGAAAAGTGATGTGGCGCCTAGATACTTAAGCTTTCAATTCAACCGTGTGGTTGAAGAAAAGCGTGTCCTACACTTATTGGTTACGGTACAGGACGTGACCGAGCAAGTGACACAAGCTGAGGAGCTAATGGCGCTTAAGGGACAATCCAGCATCAACTTAGGGTTGCTTAGCAAGTTATTGCAAGCGGATGTGTTCCAATTGAGACAGTTCCTGAATAATGTCCATACAGGTCTGGAGGCTGTAAATGTAATACTGGCGAATGCCGACAAACGCAGCGCCAATCATGAAGATTTAGCCAACCAGTGCTTTCGTATCATCCATGCCATTAAAGGTGAAGCTTCCGTAATCGGTTTAGATGCCATTGAAACGCATGCACATCAATTTGAAGAACATCTGGTTTTACTTCGCAAGAAGAGTAGTTGGGATGCCCAGGAAATCTTGAGCTTGCCGGTGATGCTAAGTGCCATGCTTGAGCAAATCAGCCGGATTGAGACCATCGTCAACTTGATTCAATCACATCATGAATCGGCCAATACTGTTCAACAACAGCCGTCTGTCTCAACCAGAGTTGGCAACAATTTGCTGCGCCTCACGGAGCAAGTGAGTAAAAATCAAAACAAAAATGTTCAACTCAAACTAAATCTGGCGCTACTGGACGAAATGGATACCAAAACTGCCAATCAGTTACAACAAATCGGTATTCAGTTAGTACGAAATGGTATTTGTCATGGCATTGAACCTACGGCCATGAGGCTGACTAAAGGGAAATCAGCGCAAGGTGAAATATCAATTAGTGCGCAAGCCAGTCCAGAAGGCGTGATTGACTTTATCGTGCGCGATGATGGGCAAGGCATCGTACCCAGCCGCATCCGCGCGGCAATGCTTACTTCAGGCCGCTACTCAAATGAAACTGTGGATCAATTATCCGATAAAGACATCGTCAACAAACTTTTTGAACCGGGCTTTTCTACTGCGAATAACACCGACAAAGATGCAGGACGTGGTGTTGGCATGGACCTCGTACAATCGTTAGTCAACGAGATTGGCGGCGAATTGAAAATAGATACCAAGCCAGATGTATTTACGCAATTTACGTTCCGGATCGCCAAACACGCTAGTCCTTCAATTAACTTAAACGCGACAGAGGCCTTTGCATGAAGCTGATGATTGTTGATGACTCCAATATCATTCGAAACCGTATCTCGAGGATTATGGCCGACGCTAAACTGCCTGAAATTGAAATTATCGGTACCGCATCATCGGGCACCGAAGCACACGCGTTATTTCAAACAGCGCATCCAGATATCGTGACTATGGATTTGACCATGCCGGAAATGGATGGCGTTGAATGCACCACCCTGCTGACTAACCTTGACCCTGATGTGAAAATTTTAATCATATCGGCACTCAGCGACAAAGCCACCGCCATTCAAGCCCTTAAAAACGGAGCTGCAGGCTTCTTATACAAACCATTTACTGATGATGAACTCGTCAATGCGTTGCTGGAGCTAATAGAAGAATGAGTGATTTAAGCGAAAAAGATATTGAAATTTTCATTGAAGCAATCGGTGGCTATTTCAAACAAATCACCCAGGAAGCCGCTTCTATTGGTGTTGCCTATCTTGCCAAAAACGCATTTCCGCTGAATGATTTTACCGGCATGATCAGAGTAAGCGCTGACTACGACGGAGCACTCTATTTTTCAGCGCCTAGTGCCATGTTACGACACCTGCTGACTGTGATGAAAGAAACCAATCAGTCTGAAGAAAACTTGCTGGATGCGGTGGGTGAAATTGCCAATACCATTTCAGGTAATGCACGTAAGTATTTTGGCGAAAACATGGTGATCTCAATCCCTGAAAAAATTGCAGGTTTAGCAAGCATGCTAAATGAGCAGTCTCGCCGCCATGCTTATGTGATTATTATTAAATGGAAACACTATAGCGCATCTTTAATCGTGGATATCTCCAGATTGCGATAAAACAAGATGGTGCTAACACAGTGAATTGTTCAAAAAAACATGAGTCAGACAGATCCCCGTGGTCTTGATTTTTTAATTTTTAGTAGCTATAGAGAGATAGATAATAACCGGGTCATAACTAGAGGAACGCACTTTTTTAGTGCGCCAACTTATCAATTGGTCAATATGGTGCATATTTTTAGCCGATAAAAATATAAGCCCCTGAATTTAGTGCATTCTAAAAGAGGCATGCATCTTGCTTTATTCAATTTATGTTTAACAAACTCAAGTCTTAATACAATGCAAAAAATGAAATTAGTAGTAGTTGGTAACGGCATGGCCGGCATGCGTACCGTTGAAGAATTGCTGAAAATCGCACCAGACCTTTACGATATTACCGTGTTCGGTGATGAGCCTTATCCAAACTACAACCGCATCATGCTTTCGCCAGTACTGGCTAATGAGCAAACCATTGATGACATTATCTTAAATACCCGTGAATGGTATGCAGAACACAACATCACGCTGTACACCAATGCGCGCGTCAATAAAATTGACCGTAAAAACCGCGTGGTGTACGCTGAAGATGGCACCAGTGCTGAATACGATAGATTATTACTTGCAACAGGTTCCAAGCCATTCATGTTGCCAATTCCGGGTAAAGATTTGGAAGGTGTGATTGGTTATCGCGATATTAAAGATACCAATGACATGATAGACACAGCAAAAACACACAAACATGCCGTCATCATTGGTGGTGGTTTGCTTGGGCTTGAAGCCGCGAATGGCCTCAAAATTCAAGGCATGGAAGTCACTGTTATCCATAGAAATGACTGGTTGCTTGAGCGTCAATTAGATAAAACTGCCGGCGGGATGTTGCAAAAATCGCTAGAAGCCAAAGGCTTAACCTTTTTGCTGAATAAAAATACCGAACAACTTCTCGGCGATGATAAGGGTCGCGTCAAAGCGGTGCAATTTGACGATGGCTTGGTCATTGCCGCAGATTTAGTGGTAATGGCGGTAGGTATTCGCCCGAATTTTGCACTGGCTGAATCTGTAGGCATTTATTGCAATCGCGGCATTGTTGTCAATGACACCATGCAAACCTATGATCCCCGCGTTTATGCCGTGGGCGAATGCGTAGCGCACCGCGGCATTTCGTATGGTCTTGTAGCCCCCCTATTTGAAATGGCTAAAGTGTGTGCAACCCACTTAGCCAATTTTGGCATAGGCTTATATAAAGGCTCAGTCACTTCTACCAAGTTAAAAGTGACTGGTATTGATTTATTCAGCGCTGGCGACTTCAGCAGTGGCGAAGGCGCTGCGGATGACGGCCGCGAAGAAATTGTTTTGCACGATGCAGTTGGCGGGATATACAAAAAACTCGTTATCAAAAATGACAAAATCATTGGTAGCGTGCTTTATGGGGATACCACGGATGGTTCGTGGTATTTTCAAATGCTTAGGGATAACAAACCTA
Source organism: Methylotenera sp. UBA6020 (assembly GCA_002429455.1). Lineage (GTDB taxonomy): Bacteria > Pseudomonadota > Gammaproteobacteria > Burkholderiales > Methylophilaceae > Methylotenera. Next base: position 10,409 of record DIZU01000022.1, read on the forward strand.
TCCATGAGATACGTGATCACTTGATGTTTGGCCAAGATTCTTTAGGTAACTCCGGTCATCAAGGCCAGGATAAAGCGGCGGCCATGACCAATGAAATGGAAGTGTGCGGCTGTAACGGAGTTTGTAAAGGCACGATTGTTAAAGCCATTCAAGATCATGGCTTATTCACCATTGATGACGTGAAAAAGCAAACTAAAGCCGGTTCAAGCTGTGGTTCATGCGTAGGTCTGGTTGAGCAAATTTTAGCCAGTACATTAGGTGGTGGTTACGCACCGCCATCCACTAGCAAAGCCATATGTGGCTGCTCGGATAAAAACCATGAAGAAGTCCGTGAAGAAATCCGCAAAAATAAATACCTGAATATTCCAGATGCGATGCAAGGCATGACTTGGCACACCCCGAACGGCTGTGCAACTTGTCGCCCGGCGCTGAATTATTACCTGCTTTCAACCTGGCCACATGAGGCAGTGGATGACCCGCAATCACGTTTTATTAACGAACGTGTACACGCCAACATTCAGAAAGATGGTACTTATTCAGTCATTCCGCGTATGTATGGCGGTGTAACCACGCCAGACCAATTGCGCAAAATTGCCGACGTTGCCGATAAATACGCAGTACCCATGGTGAAAGTGACGGGCGGCCAACGTATCGATTTGCTAGGCGTAAAGAAAGAAGACTTAGTGGGTATGTGGAAAGACCTCGACATGCCATCAGGTTATGCCTATGCCAAAGGCATTCGTACTGTTAAAACCTGCGTCGGCTCTGAGTTCTGCCGTTTTGGTACACAAAATTCAACGCAAATGGGTATTGATATCGAAAAAGCGTTCGACCACATGTGGGCGCCGCACAAGGTTAAATTTGCCGTGTCAGGTTGCCCGCGTAACTGTGCTGAGTCTGGCATTAAAGACGTCGGCATCATTGGCGTAGATTCCGGTTGGGAAATTTATGTAGGCGGGAACGGCGGCATCAAAACCGAAGTAGCACAGTTTCTCTGTAAAGTTAAAACCTCGGATGAAGTGTTGGAGTATTCTGGTGCATTCATCCAAATCTACCGCGAAGAGGCGCGCTACTTGGACCGTACCGTGCATTGGATTGAACGCGTTGGCTTGGATTACGTGAAACAACGCGTGCTTGAAGACGTCGAAGGCCGCAAAGAGGCTTACGAGCGATTGCTATACGCCTTGCAAGGCGCAGTAAATCCTTGGGCAGAACGTGTTGAAAAACGCGATCAGCACAAAGAGTTTGAGACGATTACCGTCTAAAACCATTATCAAAATCCAACAAAAGTTATCAAGTATTTTAAGAAGGAATTTTCATGCAAAAAAGTTTTTGGCAGGCAGGTCACAAGCCTACATTGTTCTCAGCGTTCTTATATTTTGATTTAAGTTTTATGGTGTGGGTGCTACTGGGGCCGCTAGCCGTTCAAATCGCCACGGATTTGCATCTTACGCCGGCCCAAAAAGGTTTGATGGTGGCAACCCCTGTTTTGGCGGGGGCATTATTACGCATCGTCATGGGTGTACTGGTTGACCATATCAAACCAAAAATGGCTGGTTTATTTGGTCAAGTCATTGTCATTCTAAGCTTGCTGGTTGCCTGGCTGCATGGTTTGCAAAGCTTTCAACAAACTTTATTACTAGGCATAGGCTTAGGTTTTGCTGGCGCGGCGTTTGCGGTGGCTTTACCACTAGCTTCACGTTGGTACCCGCCGGAGCATCAAGGCACGGCATTGGGTATTGCTGGTGCAGGTAACTCCGGCACGGTATTCGCCGCATTATTTGCGCCTGGCTTAGCGGTGGCTTACGGCTGGAACAACGTATTTGGTATGGCATTGATTCCGCTTAGCATTGCATTACTGGTCTATGTTATTTATGCAAAAGATAGCCCAGATGCACCGCCAGCTAAATCATTAAGCCAATATATCGCGATTCTAAAAGACAAAGACGCATGGTGGTTCATGTTTTTTTATAGTGTGACCTTTGGCGGTTTTGTAGGCTTGGCATCATCACTCACTATTTATTTTAATGACTTATACAGCTTAGGCCCAGTAGCGGCTGGCTACTGTACAGCTGCAGCTGTGTTTGCGGGTTCGCTGGTACGCCCGGTTGGCGGCATGATTGCAGACCGCATCGGTGGTATCCGCACCCTTCTTGTAATGTATGCCATTGCTGCAATCTTGTTATTTATTATGAGCTTTGGTCAACCGACTTATCAATTGGCCCTGGCGATTGTCATACCTGTGATGGCGGCATTAGGCATGGGTAACGGCGCAGTATTTCAATTGGTACCACAACGTTTCCGCAAAGAAATCGGCGTGATGACGGGTTTAGTAGGTATGGCAGGCCGGCGTTGGCGGCTTCTACTTGGCGGCAAGTTTGGGCTATTTCAAACAAACCTCAGGTAACTATCAAACTGGTTTGATCATTTTTGCCGGATTGGCGGTATTAGCGATGATAGGTCTGGCTGGCGTTAAGACCAGATGGCGCACGACATGGGGTACTGCTACCACAGCTAAAGTGTAGAATAACAATTTAAAGGTCGACGTAACAAGGCAAAGCATGGCTTTGCCTTGACCTTTAAATTTTAGAAGTCTCCTTTAGCAATCTAAAAGGTTGAAATACCTTTACTAATGATAATCCGCGCATAACGAAACCATCCATGCCACTTCAATTTACTATTGGTCAATCCAGCCTAACAGGACCACGCGAACGTAATGAAGACTACGTTGGCGTTGTGACGCCAGTGAGCGATCAACTCAGTGTCAAAGGTGCGCTCATCGCTGTGGCAGATGGGGTCAGCGGCAATGCCGGTGGCGGCGAAGCTTCCGAAATGACGGTGCGCACGGTGACTTCTGATTACTACGCCACGCCCGACACATGGGAACCATTGGTCGCGATGGACAAAGTACTGACCGCGGCCAATCGCTGGTTGATTGCTCAAGCTAATGCAAACCGCGACATGGCGGGCATGGCCACCACATTATCGTTAATATTGTTGCGCGGCCAACGCTATTATTCCGCCCATGTGGGCGACACACGCATTTATCTATTGCGTGACGGCAAGTTAAAACAGCTGACAACTGACCATGTGTGGGATAGACCTGATATGCGTCACGTATTAAAGCGCGCCGTAGGTTTAGATCAGCATTTGGCGGTGGATTTTGCCGAAGGTGCACTACAAGTGGGTGACGTGTTCGCCCTCATGAGTGACGGCGTATGGGAAACCTTGGGTGAAAAAAGCATCCATCAAATACTTGGGCTTTATGATAGCCCGCAAATGATTTGCGACCACCTCACCAAAACCGCTATAGAAAAAGGTAGCCAAGACAATAGCACCGCCGTCGCCATTAAAATAACCCACTTAGGTGAAGATACACTCTACGAGCTATTGGCCGGTGGTAAACACTTGGGTGTGCCCAATAAACTAGCGGTCGGTGAAACGATTGATGATTTTGAAGTCATCGATATTTTGCACGAATCACGCGCCAGTTTGCTATACAAGGTTCGCCACACCAAGACCAAGCAACTGTTTGTATTAAAGACCTTGCAGCCGTTATTAGCGACAGATATTGATAGCTGTAATGGTTTGTTGAATGAAGAATGGCTGGCGAAACGCGTAGTCTCTCAATATGTGCCGCAAGTATTGCCGGTATCAATAGAAAAACGTAGCAAGCTTTACTATATTATGAGCTGGCATGAGGGTGCAACACTACAACAACGCCTAGATAGTGACCATCATTTTACCGTGGCTGGCACGGCAAAAATTGGGGTGGATATGATGCGCGGCATAGGCGCACTGCATCGATTGAACATTGTACACCGCGACATTAAGCCAGCCAATGTGCATCTAGCCAGTGACCAAAGACTGCGCATATTAGACTTGGGCGTTGCATTAAGCAGTAGTGTTGGCAAAATCGAAGCCATGCAAAACCCGGGCACACCAAGCTTTATGGCGCCCGAATTGTTTGAGGGCACGCTCGCCACAGCGCAAAGCGATATTTATGCAGCAGGAGTTACTTTGTATCACCTGTTAACACGTAAATATCCATATGGCGAAATTGAGCCTTTTCAGCACCCCAAATTTGGGGTGCCGATTCGACCAACCAGGTATAGGCCAGACATACCATACTGGTTAGAGAATATAATACTAAAAGCCATTGCACGAGATGCCAAAACCAGATTTGAAACCGCCGAAGAAATGTTACTGGCACTTGAGCATGGGGAATTAAAACCGATTTTAGCACCGGCGCGTACACCGTTGATTGCCCGGGCTAGACTAGTTAAATGGCAATGGATTGCGATTTTCTCGTTATTCTTAAATTTTTTATTAATCTATTTATTAGCAGTTTCCTGACTAGTTTTTTTGAATAGTCTCTTGATTAAACACTTTGTAAAATTAAACGCAATGTATAAGGGCTGTCTCTTATCGACATCT
>DIZU01000078.1:0-4968 GCA_002429455.1 Methylotenera sp. UBA6020
AAATACAAAACGCCCGATGCAGTACATCAGGCGTTTTTAAATCAACCTAAAACAGGTGAGTAACTGTCAACCTATTTTAGGACGGGACATGATGATATTTTTTTGCTATGTTCTCGCATGCTAATCAGGTTAAGCCATTCACCAGCTTAACCTGCTTGTATCATACCAAGGACAGGGCTGACTTGCCCATGCGCAGCTATGGCTGGTGCCGTGGGCGACTGGTAGCCAATGATACGGTTTCGTCCAGTCCGTTTGGCCATATACATGCGCGTGTCGGCCATTGCCACCAGTTCACGCCAGTCTGCAGTGTTATCCTGCAGCCGCTCGGCAATACCGATACTAGCGGTTAGCGGAGTACCATCCGGCCGCTGACCAAAACCGAACTTGCAGATGCGCTCAAGCGCGATTTTGGCCTGTTCACTGTTGGTTTTGGGCATGATCAGCACGAACTCCTCACCGCCCCAGCGTACCAGTATGTCGCTGGTACGCTGATGTGAGCGCAAGGATTTGGTGGCATCTATAAGTGCGCAATCGCCAGCATCATGACCGTGTTGGTCGTTGATCTGCTTGAAAAAATCGAGGTCAACGAAGGCTAGGGCTAGCGGTGTATCACTACGGTGTGCCTGAATATATTGCATCTCGAGCAATTTTTCCCCGCTGTTGCGCGCAAAACAGCCGGTGAGGCAGTCATTCATTGACTCACGCACCAACACGATGATGAAAGCCAGTTGCGATATACCCGCCAGCATTGACACTGAGGTGATCAGCATCAACAACCATAACGAGGCAGCGGCAGTTGGCCAATCAAGCATGGGCCAACGCACCACATAGGTACCAAACTGAATCAACAGTATGGGTGCCGCAAATACAAGGCTCTCCATTATCGTCAGCGGAAAAATGGAGAGACCCGCCAGCATGATAAACGGCAGCAGGTTATAGCCACTGGAAACCCCCACCTGCAGGCCCTCCAGCGGGACTTGATTCAGATACTGACATGTGAATATGAAAAACAAGGTGGGTACCGCAAACATCATGGCGAGCAATAGGTAAGCCTTGCGCATGGTATCCACATGTTTGGCCGCCAGGACGATGGCAACGAAGGCAATAGTGGTGAGTACTCTTGCTAGCGCCAAGCTAGGCCACACATCGTTCGAGAAGATGAATATATCGACGACGATCCATAGCGGTGTCAGCACCGCAAACAAACCAGCCACCACTTGCACTCGCGTGGCGAGTATGGAAGTGCGGCGAGTGGTCAACAGCGAGATATGCTTGCTGGGGAAGGCCAGCCAGCCCAGTTCATGGTGAGTCATATCCACTAAGACGCGGGCCCAGAACTGGGCCCAGATTTTTTGAAACCAATGGTTATTCATTTGAAAACTTCCATTATTCTTTTGCCTGCCAACTGACAGGCTTCTGCACGCTAATTGTTGACCTATGGTCGGGCGATTTTTCTGAGAGCAAACCGAACTGCTCTACAAAAACGATTGCATGGTGAGCAGAGCTGCGTCTATTATTCATCACCTTCCTGCCACGCCACGCCATTCCACGTCACAACACAGCACACGCAACTGGCCTCCGACATGGAACGTCGCTGACAATGTGACGCACAGGCGCGAACTGGCAACCGAAAGATATGGCCGACTAATCTGTAATTCTCCAGGTTGGAAGATGGCACGGTAGTGGTAGGGTTTGCGCGACCAGTCAGCGCCGGCAGAATCTTCCAGCGGCCCAAACGGGGATGGTGTTGCTAACCGCTTGGTCACCAGACTGGCGCCGAGTTGCTTGCCATAGGCGTCAATCACATAGCAACAATCCACTTTTTCCATGCCTAGCAAAAAATTGCAGGCAGATTTTGCTGACTGGTTTCCGGCCAAACGTAGCAGCGCGCATTTGAATTCCACCATATAGGGTAGCAGTTCGTCCATAGAGACAGAGGGCTTCATGTCCGCAAGCTCGCCGATACCACCATCACCATGTTGCAACGGCATCGGTGTGGGCATGGCAAAATAAAAGCCCTGCACCAGGTCAGCATTGCTATCAAGCGCAATAATGGCTTGCTCTCGGTTTTCCACGCCTTCAAGCAGGGCCAAACTACCTGCCTCGTGGATGAGTGCCACGGTTGCCCGCAATACCCGGCGCGCCTTATCGTTGAATTCAGCAGCAGCAATGATTTTGCGGTCCAGTTTGACGATATCGGGACTAACGCGCCATATACGCTCAATGTCTGAAGCATCCGCACCGAAATCGTCAATCGCAATCAAGCATCCGGCATCCCGATAAAACTTGACGGCTTCGTTGAGGAGCCTGACATCAGGGATAACGCCCTCGACGATTTCCACCACTACCTGCTGGGGAGGAATACCGTAGTTGTCCATCAGCTCTGCGAAAAATGGACCATGATCCCGGCGGCGGTTGATCACCTGCGCCGAAACATTGAGAAACAGCCATTGATTGTTGATTTTCGCCATCTGGTAATTATGCAGATGAATGGTACGGCACAAGCGATCCAGAAAAACTGATTGCGCATCGCTGATATGCCCACCATCCCCATTAAACACCTGTATCGGCGGGATATTCTTGCCTTCAAAATTGGTGGCGCGAAGCAAGCCCTCGTGACCGACGATGCGGCGATGCGGCAGGCTATAGATGGGCTGAAAAGCGCTATCCAGCCGCTTTTCGCTGAAATAGCCGTAAGCTCGCCCGGCCTTTGTGCCCATGGCCTGCTTCACGTTTGCTAATGAGGCGAGATCTAAAGAGGCAAGGGCATGATCTGTTTCACGCGCCACCGCCGTAGGTAAAATAAACATGATCTCGTTGTCTCCAAAAAAAAGACGTCTACCTGGTAAATACCAGGTAGACGTCTTTGTCTTATTATTCTGATGTAATCAGCCCTACACTGGGCATAACCATATGTATAACTAAGCAAATCCCATACCATCTAGGCTAACCTTTGACATTTAAGTCAAAATAATTTAATAAAAGCGTGTTGTAGTATTTTTATAATAAGTCAGCCATTCGTTGATTACGGCCGATTGAGCTCTTAACCGCGGTAAACTTCCTATTACATCAGCGCATCGTAGGCGTGTATTGTTACACCATTGTGAATAAGCCATTTTTGCTATTTAGTTGTTGTTTGCTTTTGACAACCGGACCATATCAGTGCATCAACAGCGACAAATTGCCTAGCATTGGTGCGTGTAATTATTTAGCAAAAAGCCCTCATATGAGGGCTTTTTGTTTTATTGATGATATTGTTTGCTATGTTCTCGCACCGCGGCCAACATGACTGCCGCATTCTCTGGCGGGGTCCACTGTGTAATACCATGCCCTAAGTTGAACACGTGGCCATGACCATGCCCGTAACTTTGCAGGATATTGGCGACTTCTTTTTCAATGGCTTCCGGGGTTGAAAGCAAAATAGCCGGGTCAAGGTTGCCTTGTAGTGCAACTTTATGGCCAACACGTTGGCGTGCGCTGCCGATATCTACCGCCCAATCCAGGCCCAGTGCATCAGCACCAATGTCACTTTGTGCTTCTAACCACAATGCGCCGCCTTTAGTGAAGACGATGCGCGGCACAATGCGGCCTTCATGCTCGCGCGTTAAACCATTCACAATTTTTTGCATGTAATTAAGTGAAAACTCAATATAAGCACTATGTGAAAGCGCGCCGCCCCATGAATCAAAAATCATCACCGCTTGTGCACCCGCGGCGATTTGCGCGTTGAGGTATTGAATAACGGTTTGTGCGGTTACTTCTAAAATATGGTGCAATAAGTCAGGCCGCGCGTAGGCCATTTTTTTAATGGTTAAAAAGTCAGTGCCGCCTTTGCCTTCCACCATATAGGTCGCAAGTGTCCACGGGCTGCCCGAGAATCCAATCAGTGGCAGGCGGCCATTCAGCGTTTTGCGGATTTGGCTAACAGCGTCAAACACATATTGCAGGCTAGCCATATCTGGCACGCTGAGCTTCTTGATATCGGCTTCGGCTTGTAGCGTACGCTCAAACTTTGGGCCTTCACCGTCTTCAAAATATAGCCCTAAACCCATGGCATCCGGCACCGTAAGAATATCGGAGAACAAGATAGCCGCATCCAGCAACGGGTAACGATCTAGCGGCTGCATGGTGACTTCTGTCGCAAAATCAGGGCTTTTGCATAACTGTAAAAAGCTACCGGCCGTTTTACGGCTTTCACGATACTCTGGCAAATAGCGACCCGCCTGACGCATCATCCATACAGGCGTGTACTCAGTAGGTTGGCGCATGAGCGCTTTTAAAAACGTGTCGTTTTGTAGTTGATTCATTTTAATAACCTAATAAAAAAGGACACAAAGCAGTTTTACTTTGCATCCTTTGGTTTTTTCAATCAGTGCTTTTAGTTAACTTCTAATTTAGCCAGATAATCTAGCGCGGGAGTGTAGACGCGCCCATTAGAAACTCATCTACAGCACGCGCTGCCTGACGGCCTTCGCGAATCGCCCATACCACCAACGACTGACCACGGCGCACATCGCCCGCCGCAAAAACCTTGGTCTTACTGGTTTTATAGCTGTCGGTACCTTCGGTTGTGGCTTTAGCATTACCGCGATTATCTTTTTCTATGCCGAACGCATCGAGCAATTTCTGCACAGGTGAAACAAAACCCATTGCCAACAATACTAAATCCGCTTTGATGGTGAATTCCGTACCGGCAACTTCAACCATTTTTCCGTCCAGCCATTCCACTTTGGTGCCTTTTAAGCCTACTACTTTGCCATTTTCGCCGATCAGCTCTTTAGTAGTGATAGACCAATCGCGGCTAACGCCTTCTTCATGCGAGCTAGAAGTACGCATTTTGAGCGGCCAGTTTGGCCAAACCAACTCTTTGTTTTCTGCCACTGGTGGTTGTGGCATCAACTCAAACTGGGTAATGGATAACGCACCGTGACGGTTTGATGTACCCACACAGTCAGAGCCGGTATCGCC
>DIZU01000078.1:5137-12167 GCA_002429455.1 Methylotenera sp. UBA6020
TCCATCGCGTACATCACGCCATCTAACTCGCGGCCCGGTACTGGTAAATCACGCGGAAGTTCTGCGCCGCCGGCTAACACCACGGCATCAAATTCAGCCAGCACGTCATCCGCTTGAACATTTTCACCTACGTGCTGATTAACACGGAATTCAACGCCTTCTGCGGCCATTTGTGCCATACGGCGGTCAATATGCGTTTTTTCCATTTTGAAATCTGGAATACCATAGCGTAACAAACCGCCAATGCGATCACTTTTTTCTAGTACCACCACGTCATGGCCCACGCGCGCCAATTGTTGCGCAGCCGCCAAACCAGCGGGGCCTGAGCCGACGACGGCGACTTTTTTACCGGTTTTAAGCGTTGGCACTTGTGGCGTTACCCAGTCGTTTTCCCAGGCTTTATCAATAATCGCGTGCTCAATAGACTTAATACCCACCGCATCGTCATTGATGTTCAAAGTACAAGCCGCTTCACAAGGTGCCGGGCAAATCCGGCCGGTGAACTCCGGGAAGTTGTTGGTCGAATGCAACACGTCAATTGCTGATTTCCAGTCTTGGTTGTAAACCAAGTCGTTCCAGTCAGGAATAATGTTGTTGACCGGACAGCCTGTCATGCAGAATGGAATGCCACAATCCATGCAACGCGCACCTTGCTGCTTGGCTTGGCTATCGGTTAAATGTAATACAAATTCTTTGTAGTTTTTAACACGATCAACCACCGGTAGATTAGCCTCGGCTAAGCGTTCGTATTCTAAAAATCCCGTTACTTTTCCCATATTAAAAGTCTTTTCCCATTATGCGGCTACCAGTACTTTATCTTCTGCAAGTTCAATTAAGGCGCGTTTATACTCGTTCGGCATAACTTTGACGAACTTGCCACGTGAATTCTCCCAATCAGCAAGAATCGCCTTGGCGCGTTCGCTATTAGTGTAGCTGACGTGTTTGTTGATTAAGGCAAGCAAGGTGACTTCATCTGGCTGATTTAGGTGATGCACGGCATTTTTTGCCACATTAGCCGGGTGTTCAACTTTTTCCAGCGAGACCATGCCAAGATTGCAACGTTTAGCAAACAAGCCGTCTTCATCGTAGACGTAGGCCACGCCACCACTCATACCAGCGGCGAAGTTTTGGCCGGTTAAGCCTAATACAACAACCGTTCCGCCTGTCATGTATTCACAACCGTGATTACCCACGCCTTCAACCACTGCCGATGCCCCTGAATTACGGACACAGAAGCGCTCGCCTGCCACGCCTCTAAAATAGCTTTCACCCGTGGTCGCGCCGTACATGATCGTGTTACCGACGATAATATTTTCATGGGCCAGGCCTCTAAAAGCGACCGGCGGTTTAATCACAATGCGTCCACCACACAGGCCTTTGCCTACGTAATCGTTGCCTTCACCGGTCAGTTCAAAGGTGATGCCTTTAGCCAAGAATGCGGCAAAACTTTGGCCAGAGGTGCCAGTGAAATTGATGTGTATCGTATCGTCTGGCAAGCCCTTGCTACCATAGCGTGTAGCTACCTGGTTAGACAGCATGGTGCCAACCGTGCGGTTAGTGTTGGAGATTGGTATATCAATCACGACCTTTTCAGCTTTTTCCAAAGCTGGCTGTGCTAGCACCATTAATTTATTATCCAGTGCATTCGCTAACCCATGGTCTTGCACATCGTTATTTTTGCGTGAAACGCTGGCTGGCATATCAGGTAGATGGAATATCTTGCTGAAATCCAAGCCACTGATTTTCCAGTGATCTATGCCGGCTTGCATATCCAGCAAGTCAGCGCGACCGATCAAGTCATCAAACTTGGCAATACCAATCGACGCCATCAGTTCGCGCACTTCTTCAGCGACAAAAAAGAAGTAATTGACCACATGCTCAGGCTGACCAGTAAAGCGTTTGCGTAACTCCGGGTCTTGCGTTGCAACACCGACCGGGCAGGTATTGAGATGGCATTTACGCATCATAATGCAGCCTTCAACTACCAATGGTGCCGTTGCAAAACCAAATTCATCCGCGCCCAACAATGCGCCAATCAGCACATCACGACCCGTCTTCATTTGGCCATCGACCTGTACCACGACACGACCGCGTAATTGGTTCAGCACCAAGGTTTGCTGCGTTTCGGACAAACCTAATTCCCACGGCGTACCCGCATGTTTAACTGAGGATAGTGGTGACGCGCCGGTGCCGCCATCATGCCCAGCAATCACTATATGGTCTGACTTGGCTTTTGCCACCCCAGCCGCGACCGTACCGACGCCGGTTTCAGACACCAGTTTGACTGAAATAGACGCTTTGGGATTGGCGTTTTTAAGATCATGAATCAACTGCGCTAAATCTTCAATCGAATAAATATCATGATGTGGCGGTGGTGAAATCAAACCCACGCCCGGTACTGAAAAACGTAATTTGGCGATGTATTCACTGACCTTATGACCTGGTAGCTGACCACCTTCACCAGGTTTTGCACCTTGTGCCATTTTGATCTGAATTTGATCAGCACTGGCCAAGTATTCAGCAGTCACCCCAAAACGACCGGACGCGACTTGTTTGATGCGTGAGCGCATGGAGTCGCCCGCTTTAAGCAGCACATCTTTTTCAATGACATTGGCGCCAATCACCTTCGCCATGCTGGTATCCGTGGCGACGGCAATAAAACGTTTGGCATCTTCACCACCTTCGCCGGTATTCGATTTACCGCCAATGCGGTTCATGGCGATGGCTAAGGTTGCATGCGCTTCGGTTGAAATTGAGCCTAAAGACATCGCTCCGGTAGCAAAGCGTTTGACGATTTCTTTCGCCGGCTCAACTACGTCAAGCGGAATAGCTGTACCTGCAGATTTAATTTCAAACAAACCACGCAAGGTCATATGACGGCGTGCTTGGTCGTTAATCAGTTTGGCATACTCTTTATAGGTAGTTGCCGAATTAGTGCGTGTAGCGTGCTGTAATTTTGCAATCGAATCCGGCGTCCACATATGTTCTTCGCCACGTACACGGTAGGCATATTCACCACCCGCGTCCAAGCTGTTGGCTAACACTGGATCATCACCAAACGCACTTGTATGTAAGCGCACGGCTTCATCCGCGACTTGATCCAAACCAATACCTTCAATATTGGTAGCGGTGCCAGTGAAATACTTGTCAACAAACACGCTATTTAAGCCGATGGCTTCAAAAATTTGTGCGCCACAGTACGATTGGTAAGTAGAAATACCCATTTTCGACATGACTTTATACAAGCCCTTGCCAATGGCTTTGACAAATTTCTTAGCCGCTTCGTAGTTGTCTTTGCTGCCCATATGGTTGATGGTTTCAAATACCAGCCACGGACAAACGGCTTCAGCACCATAACCCGCCAGCAGGGCAAAATGATGCACTTCACGTGCAGAGCCGGTATCAATGACCAAACCGGTGCTGGTACGTAAGCCGGCTTTGACTAAATGCGCATGGGTTGCCGAACAAGCTAGCAAGGCTGGAATCGCCAAGCGCGCTTCGCTGACATTCCTATCGGAAAGAATCAAAATATTAAAGCCATCTTGCACCGCTGTTTCAGCCGCGTGAGCAATGCTCGCCACAGCGGCAGCCATGCCTGATTTGCCCTGAGTGGCCGGATAGGTAATATCCAGTACCAACGATTTGTATTGGTTTTGCGTGAGTGTTGCAATCGCCTTTAATTGCTCCAGCTCATCCAGCATGAGTACAGGTTGGCTGGCTTCTAAACGTAGCGCTGGCTTGATTTCATCCATACCCAGTAAATTCGGCTTAGGGCCAATAAAAGTAACCAGGGACATTACCAACTCTTCACGAATTGGATCGATAGGCGGATTGGTCACTTGTGCAAACAACTGTTTAAAGTAGTTATAAAGCACTTTTGGTTTGCTCGACAACACCGGCAGGGCGCTATCGTTACCCATAGAGCCGGCACCTTCTTCGCCATTTTGCACCATCGGTTGCAGCACAAATTTGATATCTTCTTGCGTGTAACCAAAGGCTTGTTGCGTATCCAACAAGCTAGCCGCCATTTCTAGCTCGCCTTCGACTTTTGGCATATCGCTCAAAAAGTAACGGGTTTTTTCAATCCATTGTTTGTATGGTTTCGCGGTGGCGAGTGCTTTTTTCACTTCGGCATCGTCGATTATGCGACCTTGCTCCATATCAATCAGCAACATTTTGCCTGGCTCTAAACGCCATTTTTTAACGATTTTTTCTTGCGGGAAGGTCAATACACCCATTTCGGATGCCATCATCACGAGGTCATCATCGGTCACCAGATAACGCGCCGGGCGCAAACCGTTACGGTCTAAGGTTGCGCCTATCATACGGCCATCGGTAAACGCCACGGCGGCTGGGCCGTCCCATGGTTCCATCAATGCGGCATGGTATTCGTAGAATGCACGACGCTCTTCATCCATCAGCGGATTGCCTGACCAGGCTTCAGGAATCAACATCATCATGGCGTGCGGTAATGAATAACCGCCGGCCACTAGCAGTTCTAAACAGTTATCAAAACAGGCAGAATCTGACTGTCCATCAACAATAAGCGGCCACAATTTTTCTAAATCATCACCTAATACGGCTGAACGCATGGCTTCATGACGCGCCGCCATCCAGTTCACATTACCCTGTACGGTGTTGATTTCACCATTGTGGGCGATCATGCGGAATGGGTGCGCTAAATCCCAGGCAGGGAAGGTGTTGGTTGAAAAGCGCTGATGCACTAGCGCCAAGGCTGAAACTACGCTGTCATCATTCAAGTCTTGATAGTAAACACCGACTTCATTCGCCAGCAACATGCCTTTGTACACGATAGTACGTGAGGACAAGGATGGAATATAAAACGCGGCTTTATCCTGCAAATTGAGCGCGCATACAGCGTGCTCAATGCGCTTACGAATGACAAATAATTTACGCTCGAAGACCGTTTGGTCTGGCGCTGTGCTGGCAATCAGGACCTGACGCATAACAGGTTCAACATCACGCGCAGCTTGCGCAATATTGCTGTTATCAACCGGCACATCGCGCCAGCCAAGCAGTGTTTGATTTTCTTCCGCAATGATATTGCTGATTAGCGCTTCACATGCTGCACGATTGTTTGCAGACTGCGGTAAAAACACGTTGCCCACGGCATACTGGCCCGCCGCTGGCAGCTCAATACTGAGCTTGGCTGCCTCTTTACGCATAAAGGCATCGGGCATTTGCATGAGCAAGCCAGCACCATCGCCCAATTTAGGGTCATAGCCAGTTGCGCCACGGTGGGTTAGGTTGGTGAGTAACTCCAAACCTTTTTGCACAATCTCATGGCTCTTATGACCCTTGATGTGTGCCACAAAACCAACGCCACAGGCATCGCGTTCGTTAGATGGATTGTATAAACCTTGTTTAGCCGGCTTGGCCTGGTTTATATACCCTTGGCTTACGGGACTCGTGTTAATTGACGCTGAATCACTTATCTCAGCCCGAGCATCACCAAGACCAATTAAGTTACTAAAATCTGAAGCCATATTATCTAATCACAAAACATTTAGCGGAACCTTCAAGTTTACCGTTAAATATCTATGAGTTCAACAAGATAGACATCAAAGATAAATATTATTTTGCCAAACTACGTTAAATAGTTGTTGCTGCAAATGCACACAACTTACATGGCGGCTACCGATTGAAAAGCTTTTCTTGCGGCTTCGATAGTAAATGCAATGTCTTCATCGCTATGCGCAGCCGAAACAAAACCCGCTTCAAATGCTGAAGGACCAAGATAAATACCGGCTTCTAGCATGGCATGAAAGAACTGATTAAATGCAGGTTTATTGGATTGCATTACCTCAGCAAAACTACTTGGGCATTTTTCACTGAAATAAAGCCCGAACATGCCACCTACACTCTGCGCACTAAACACCACACCGGTTTCCTTGGCTACCGCCACCAATCCATCGACCAGTTTTTTGGTCTGTGCGGCGAGCTTGACGTGAAAATCAGGCGCTTGAATCAGCTCCAAGGTTTTGATGCCGGCAGTCACCGCCACCGGATTACCTGACAGCGTGCCGGCTTGATATACCGCACCTAACGGCGCCAGGCAGCTCATAATGTCCTTACGGCCACCAAACGCACCTACCGGCAAGCCGCCACCAATTACCTTGCCCAGCGTAGTCATATCAGGCTTGACTTTATAAAGTGCTTGCGCACCGCCGAGATGAACGCGGAAACCTGTCATCACCTCATCAAAAATTAGCACCGCACCGTGCTTGGTGCACAGTTCACGTAAAGTTTGCAAAAACTCCATGTGCGGCACAATCAAATTCATATTGCCAACCACCGGCTCAATAATCACACAGGCGATTTCATCACCCACTTGGCTAAACAACTCACGCAATGCCTGCGTATTGTTATATTCCAAGGTAAGTGTGTGGGCGGCCACATCGGCGGGCACGCCGGCCGAACTTGGCTCGCCAAAGGTTAGCAAGCCAGAACCCGCTTTTACCAAGAGCGCATCTGCATGGCCGTGGTAGCAGCCTTCAAACTTGACGATTTTATTGCGTCCGGTAAAGCCACGCGCTACACGAATGGCGCTCATGGTCGCCTCAGTGCCGCTGCTCACTAGCCGCACTTGCTCCATGCTAGGCACAAGCGTGTTAATCAACTCGGCCATTTCCAGCTCTAAACCGGTTGGTGCGCCAAATGACAAACTATTTTCGGCAACCTCTTGCACAGCTTTAATCACCACCGGGTGTGCATGGCCTACAATCATCGGCCCCCATGAGTTGATGTAATCGATATATTGCTTGCCATCAACATCCCACAATTTGGAACCCAAGCCGCGCTTAAAAAATATTGGCGTACCGCCGACGCTACGAAACGCACGCACCGGTGAATTCACACCACCCGGAATAAGTTGCTGAGATTTTTCAAAAAGGATTTGATTGATTGATGTCATGATGAGGAGTTATACGTCTTTAATTAAATAGTTGTGTGAATTGTTGAGCCGTTAATTTTACGTCATTCGCATTAAAAATTGCGTTAATGACCGCAA
>DIZU01000070.1 GCA_002429455.1 Methylotenera sp. UBA6020
GAGTTGATAATCCACAACTAGGGCGTGATGCTGGCGAGCAACTTGGCAAGCTGTCTGGTGTTAAACTCACCGATAATATCGAGCACGCCTTAAAAAATGCGGATGTGTTGATTGACTTTACGCGTCCAGAAGCAAGTATGTTGTATTTAGAGGCTTGTCAAAAAGCCAATGTGAGCATGGTTGTTGGCACCACCGGGTTTTCTAGTGAGCAAAAACTTGCTATCGAAGCCGCTTCAAAAAATATCTCAATAGTTTTTGCGCCAAATATGAGTGTAGGTGTGACTTTGCTCATTAACTTAGTGCAGTCGGCGGCTAAGGTGCTCAATGAAGGTTATGACATAGAAATTATCGAGGCGCATCATCGTTATAAAGTAGATGCTCCATCAGGCACTGCGTTACGCCTAGGTGAAGCGGCGGCCAGTGCCTTGGGTCGTAATTTAGAGCAATGTGCAGTGTACGGACGCGAAGGCGTGACAGGTGAGCGCGACCCTGGCACGATAGGCTTTGCTACCGTGCGTGGCGGTGATGTGGTGGGTGACCATACGGTGTTATTTGCAGGTATTGGCGAGCGGGTAGAGCTAACGCATAAGGCGAGTAGCCGTGCCACGTTTGCGCTGGGTGCCTTACGTGCCGCTAAATTTTTGAATGGCAAAAACGTCGGTTTGTTTGACATGCAGGATGTATTAGGCCTGCGTTAATCCAACTCCCGCTAGTGATTTAGCTATGCGTAACAGAGGTCGTTTCTTTTTCTTACTGATCACACTATACTCGGTGTAGTGTTTGCATGGTCCGCTACAACGTCTAACATGGTGGCTGGAAATCGCCCCCATTCTTATTGCACTCCCCATTAATTTTTACTTACAAGCAGTTTGAATTTACCCAATTAGCCACTAACTTATGCTGAGGTGCCGCTGTTTAATTGGCTGCGCGACACTTTTGATTTATCGCGTAACCATTACGATAGAGTCGGGCATTTTGCACAAGGGTTTATTCCCGTCATCATTGCCCGCGAAGTTCTGCTCAAAAAATCACCGTTATCAAGAGGCCGCTGGTTATTTTTTATTACCTGTTGTATCTGTTTGAGTATTAGTGCAGTTTACGAATTCATTGAGTGGTGGGTGGCAGTTTATGCCGGCGGGGCTGCGGATGCATTTTTAGGGTTACAAGGCGATGTATGGGATACGCAGTGGGATATGTTTGCCGCCTTGCTAGGAGCTATCGCAGCGCAGGTTATGTTGGCAAAAATGCATGACAAGCAGATGCTGCTGCAGTAAGGTAACCTTGATTAGTGGCATTTTTTTCGCTATAATTCGTTAATTCTGAAACGGGAAGAGTATATAAGCTCCTCCCGTTTTGCGTATCTGCCATCTGTCCATGATGGTCAAAGCGTGAAAAATTATCTAACGTTGTAAAACAAGGAGTTTCTGTGTCACAAAACCTGCCCGCCATACTCGTACTTGCAGATGGAACCGTGTTTCGTGGCGTGTCAATTGGCGCTTCTGGTCATACTGTAGGTGAAATTGTATTTAATACCTCAATGACTGGTTATCAAGAGATACTGACAGACCCATCTTACGCCCAGCAAATCGTTACCCTTACTTACCCGCATATTGGTAACTATGGCGTGAATCTTGATGACGTTGAGTCTGGTCAAGTGTATGCCAGCGGTTTGATTATTCGTGACTTGCCGCTTACACACAGTAATTTTAGAAACACGCAATCGCTTGCAGAGTATTTGGCTACCAATAATATTGTAGCTATAGCCGATATTGATACGCGTAAACTGACGCGAGTATTGCGCGAAAAAGGTGCGCAAGCAGGCGCTATTGTCGCTGGCGAGGCGGATGAATCTAAAGCTGTGGCATTAGCCAAAATCCTGATCGCAGGCTTCCCAGGTTTGTCCGGCATGGACTTAGCCAAAGTGGTGACTTGTGATGCGCCCTATCAATTTGAACAAGGTGAATGGGCTTTAGGTGAAGGTTTTGCCAATGCGCCCGTCACAAAATTCCATGTCGTTGCATTCGATTATGGCGTTAAGCGTAATATTTTACGTATGTTGGTTGCGCGAGGTTGTCAGGTAACAGTGTTGCCAGCACAGACTTCAGCAGTGGATGCCTTGGCTTACAAGCCCGATGGCGTGTTCTTATCCAATGGCCCTGGTGACCCTGAGCCATGCGACTATGCCATTGCGGCGATTAAAGACATCGTTGAAACCGGCACCCCAACCTTTGGTATTTGTTTAGGCCATCAACTTTTAGCGCTCGCTAGTGGTGCTAAAACGCACAAAATGAAATTTGGCCATCATGGCGCCAATCATCCAGTACAAGATCTGGTATCGAAGCGTGTTTATATCACCAGCCAAAATCATGGCTTCGCCGTCGATGCAGCAACGTTGCCAGCCAATATTCAAACTACACATGTGTCATTATTTGACGGTAGCTTGCAAGGCATTGCACGTACCGATCAGCCTGCGTTCAGTTTTCAAGGTCATCCTGAAGCAAGTCCAGGTCCTACTGAAATGAGTTATTTGTTTGATCAGTTTATTGATCTCATGGCGGCAAGAGCGAAGTAATTGCAGATAGTAGGTCGAAACAAATTCGGATTTAGTAAATGGGCAGTATTGATTTTGATATTGCTTGCCATATACCCTGCCGCAGTATTGGGTTATGTCTGGTATTACTGCGCTATTAGCAATCTGAAAGGTGGTAGCAGCGGCCCACTAGATGCTTACAGGCACACGCTGGCTAGTGCAGTTGTTGCTTATACATTATCGCCTAAGGCAGTGACTATTGTGTCTTATGTTATGGAGCGAAAAGCTAAGCCGGCCAATTTAATGGATGTTCACAATAATGCAATTGGCGCGGCAATCGGCAATAGAGTGACAAAGTTTAGTGAGATAGAGCCTCTAGTGAGGCAGCAAATTGCAGGCGGTAAAGTAAATGCAGGTAATTTTTTACAGACAACATGGATGCCTCTTAAAAAGTGGCGTAAAAGTACATTTTGGTAAGGTAAGTTAAGGTAAGATATGGCAAAACGTACAGACATTAAAAGTATTCTCATCATCGGCGCGGGTCCAATTGTAATTGGTCAAGCCTGCGAATTCGACTACTCCGGTGCACAAGCATGTAAAGCGCTACGTGAAGAAGGCTATCGCGTTATTTTGGTGAACTCTAATCCAGCCACCATCATGACTGACCCTGAAATGGCCGATGCAACTTACATTGAGCCTGTTACTTGGCAGGTTGTTGAAAAAATTATTGCCAAAGAGCGGCCGGATGCCTTGTTGCCAACCATGGGTGGGCAAACCGCATTGAATTGTGCGCTGGATTTAGACAAACATGGTGTTTTAGAAAAATACAATGTTGAGTTGATTGGCGCGTCTAAAGAGGCGATAGATAAAGCCGAAGATCGTCAAAAGTTCAAAGAAGCCATGACCAAAATCGGTTTGGGTTCAGCGCGCTCAGTCATTGCACACAGCATGGAAGAAGCCTTGCAAGTGCAGCCAAGCATTGGCTATCCGGCCATTATTCGTCCATCATTTACCATGGGCGGCAGCGGCGGCGGCATTGCATATAACCGCGAAGAATTTGTGACGATTTGTGAGCGTGGCCTTGACGCCTCGCCAACTAAGGAATTGTTGATTGAAGAGTCACTACTCGGCTGGAAAGAGTATGAGATGGAAGTGGTGCGCGATTCTGCGGACAATTGCATCATTATCTGTTCGATTGAAAACCTGGACCCTATGGGTGTGCATACCGGCGACTCTATCACCGTGGCGCCAGCACAAACGCTGACCGATAAAGAATATCAAATCATGCGTAATGCCTCATTGGCAGTGCTACGCGAGATCGGCGTGGATACCGGCGGTTCAAACGTACAGTTTGCCATTAACCCAGATGATGGTCGCATGATTGTCATTGAAATGAACCCACGTGTTTCGCGTTCATCAGCACTTGCCTCGAAAGCCACGGGTTTTCCGATTGCCAAAGTAGCAGCAAAACTTGCCGTGGGTTTTACCTTGGATGAATTGAAGAACGACATCACGGGAGGCGAGACGCCAGTCTCTTTTGAGCCATCCATTGATTATGTGGTCACTAAAATTCCACGTTTTGCTTTTGAAAAATTTCCCCAAGCTGACTCACGCCTCACCACGCAAATGAAGTCGGTCGGTGAAGTCATGGCGATTGGCCGTACTTTTCAAGAATCATTCCAAAAGGCCTTGCGTGGCCTAGAGGTTGGCGTTGATGGTTTGGATGAAAAAACTACCGATTTAGATACCATTACCAAAGAAATGGGTGTGCCAGGCCCAGAGCGTATTTGGTACGTGGGCGATGCTTTTAGAATGGGCATGACGGTCACAGAAGTATTTGATATTTCTAAAATTGACACTTGGTTTTTGGTGCAAATTAAAGATATTGTTGATCGAGAACAAGCGCTTAAAGGCAAGAATCTTGCCGATTTAGATAAGCAAGCACTGCTTAAACTAAAACGCAGTGGCTTTTCTGACAGGCGCTTGGCGACGTTATTGAATACCGACCAGCATGCCGTACGTGCCTATCGGCAAGCGTTGCAAGTACGCCCCGTGTATAAGCGCGTAGATACTTGTGCTGCCGAGTTTTCGACCAATACCGCTTATATGTATTCAACTTATGAAGAAGAGTGTGAAGCCGCACCCACCAATAATAAGAAAATTATGATACTGGGTGGCGGGCCGAATCGCATTGGTCAAGGCATTGAATTTGATTATTGTTGTGTACACGCCGCGTTTGCCATGCGTGAAGACGGCTATGAAACGATTATGGTCAACTGTAATCCTGAAACGGTTTCAACCGATTACGATACCTCAGACCGTTTGTATTTTGAGCCAGTAACACTAGAAGATGTGCTGGAAATCGTCGCGTTAGAAAAACCAGTGGGTGTGATTGTGCAATATGGTGGTCAAACGCCGCTAAAACTTGCGCGTGGCTTAGAAAAAGCCGGTGTGCCGATTATCGGCACCACACCAGATGCGATTGATAAGGCTGAAGATCGTGAACGCTTTCAAAAGATGTTACACGAGTTAGGTTTGAAACAACCACCAAACCGCACAGCAAGAACGCCAGAAGAGGCAATTCGCTTAGCCTTGGAAATCGGCTATCCGCTTGTGGTGCGTCCAAGCTATGTGCTGGGCGGCCGTGCGATGGAAATCGTACAGGAGCAATCACAGCTTGAGCGCTATATGCGCGAAGCAGTAAAAGTCTCGAATGAATCGCCAGTATTGCTGGATAGGTTCTTGAATGATGCTTTAGAAGTGGATGTCGATGCACTATGCGATGACACTGGTGACGTGATTATCGGCGGCATTATGGAGCACGTTGAACAAGCTGGTGTGCACTCTGGCGATTCTGCCTGTTCGCTGCCACCTTATAGTTTATCGGCTAAGTTGCAAGATGAGTTGCGTGCCCAAACCAAACAAATGGCAAGAGCCTTGGGTGTGGTTGGGTTAATGAATGTGCAGTTCGCTATACAAGGCGAAACGGTATTTGTGTTAGAAGTGAATCCTAGGGCTTCACGTACCGTACCTTTTGTGTCAAAAGCCTGTGGTTTGCAATTAGCTAAAATTGCCGCTCGCTGCATGGTGGGTACCTCACTTAAAGCACAACATGTGACGCATGAGATTATCCCACCATTTTATTCGGTAAAAGAGGCGGTATTTCCGTTTATTAAATTCCCGGGTGTTGATACTATTTTAGGCCCTGAGATGAAATCGACAGGCGAGGTCATGGGCATTGGTGCCACGTTTGCAGAAGCTTTTTTAAAGTCGCAGCTCGGCGCTTCTACCAAACTTCCGGAAGGTGGCAGAGCATTTATCAGTGTGCGTAAAGAAGACTACCAAAAAGTGGTCGAAATAGCACAAGCCTTACACGAGCTAGGATTCAGCTTGGTAGCCACTAAAGGCACTGCGGCCGCCTTGACGGCGAATGGCTTAAAGGTAGACTCAGTGAACAAAGTTGCTGAAGGCCGACCGCATATTGTTGATATGATTAAAAATGACGACATTAGCTTTATAGTCAACGTGACAGAAGATAAGCGCGCTGTGGCAGACTCCTATGAAATTCGTCGTAGCGCACTGCAAAATAAAGTCACCTACTATACAACGCTAGCTGGGGCTAAAGCCGCTTGTGTGGGCATGGCGCATATGCAAGAGTTGCAAGTTGAATCACTACAAAATTTGCACAAACTGCTTCATTGATAATAGATTTTTTATTTTCAGCAATAGCTTTGATTACTTTGGATTTAAGGTTTTGCAGCCAGGTTTAACTAGTATAAATTTTTAATAAATCATGTAAGATTACAATTGTTAACCACGCCTTGAACGGGTGTGGTTTTGTTTTTTAGTATAAGGAAAAGTCGTATGGCAGTTACTCAAATACCCGTTACCGTTAAAGGCGCAGCGCTA
>DIZU01000094.1:0-3821 GCA_002429455.1 Methylotenera sp. UBA6020
GTGCTGGTGCTGGTGCTGGTGCTTCTGGCGCTGCGGCGGCATCCGCTGCAGGCGCAGCTACGTCAATCGTAATACCTGGAACGCGTTCTTCCGCAGTCGGCTCATAACCACCGGCAGGCTCTACTACTGGCACTGGTGCAGCTGCAACCGGTGCAGCAACTGGTGCTGGTGCTACTGGTGCAGCCTCTTCTTTTTTACCACAACCTACCATTAACAAACTTGTTACTCCTAATACCAACATAGAACGTAATAATATTGACATAGCACTTCCCTTTTTCATTATTAAAAAACATTGATTATCCTTACACTACAAGGATTTATTAACCGGTAAGACTCATGGTTGGTATTTTAGCTTAACTTTAATAAGCTGCAACTAGAATATGGTTGTGACTGGGATTGGTGCCCCTATACTAGGGTTAATATAATCACGCTTGGCTGAATGGTCATTAGTGCGCAAACATACCGCTACTCGCCAATGAGGTGAACAATGATCTTGCGCTGGCTTGGCACATGGCGATGCTCATACAAAAACACCCCTTGCCACTGCCCTAAAGCGGCTCTGCCATCCAGCAGAGGAATCGATAAATGTGTTTGCGTGAGTGCGGTGCGCACATGGGCCGGCATATCATCAGGGCCTTCAACTGTATGGATGAATAAGGGGTCGCCATCTGGCACTAAACGATTAAAGAACGCCTCCATATCCACCAGTACATCATGATCATAATTTTCGTTGATCAATAAGCTCGCCGACGTATGTTGAATATATAAGGTGATTAATCCAGTGTGCAAACCGCTATGTTTAACCCATTCAATCACTTCTGGCGTGATGTCATAAAGTTTGCGCCCGTGCGTACTGACGCTGATTTGATGTGTTATTTGTTGCATGGTTTTTATTCTACTGTCATTTCAATCAATCATTTCAATCAGTTGTTATTTTTGAAAAATCGTAATTTGAATAAACTAACTTAATACATCACCCACGCCGCTTAAATAAAGGCGACTTAAATATAGGTGAAGGCTCGGTAATTCTCACGTCAAAAGGATGGACTTTAAGCGGATAACGCGCTTGTACTTTCTTGACATATAGCCGGGTTTCAGCAAAAGGTGGGACGCCTTTGTATTTATTCACCGCGCCCTCGCCTGCGTTATAGGCTGCCACTGCGAGCGTCACATCACCTTGAAAATAGGCCAACAGCCATCGCAAATACGCTACGCCGCCTTTGATATTCTGGCTGGCATTAAATGCATTCTTCACATTAAACCGCTCGGCCGTGTCAGGAATCAACTGCATTAAACCCTGCGCCTGCTTATTTGAGCTCGCCCCGATAGCAAAATCGGACTCTACCGAAATAATGGACAAGACCAACTTCGCATCGACTTTATACCAAGCGGCAATCGTATCTACCAAAGCCAATACCCAACGTTTATTCTTGGGCAAACTAGCGATGTAGCTATTGAGATCACTTTCACCTGCCATACCATTTTCAATCGGCGCCTTTTCGGGATCAACCTCAGCCAACACACAAGGCGGCAACTCGGACAATCCCAACGTTACTGTTTCCAGCATTTGTTGCGCCTCATAATGCCCCTGCATCGCCGCAGTAGCAAACATAGCGGCCGCTAAATCACGATTCTTAGGTACGCCCTTACCGACGGCATATAGCATACCAAGCCTGAATTGACCTTCAGCGCTACCATATCGAGAAGCTTCGCAATATAACTTTGCTGCTTGCCAATCACCGTCTATATTTTCATCATCACGCTCTGCCAATACTGCACGCTCAAGCAGGTCTCTAATGATTGAGGGTTCATTATCAAAAGTCTCTAACTCTTGACGGCTAAATTCTGCATGTGCAAAACCTACCGTCATCAATAGCACAGCAAGCAATACTCGACATAATCTATGCCACCATGAGTCTTTTAACAAACACCCCCCAATCAATTGCTATTAAAGATCATTAAGTTGCTGATTTTGAAAATACAATCTTACCGGCTTTGTAATCGGCTTTGACAATATCTTTGGCAACAAAATTCCCCGCTAATATTTCACGTGCCAATGGGTTTTCAATTTCAGATTGAATCGCGCGTTTAAGTGGTCTGGCTCCATATACCGGATCAAACCCTGCGTTAGCGATTTCTGCCAGTGCCGACTCGGTCACTTCCAGCTGCATATCCATCGCAGCTAAGCGTTTAGCCAAGTATTGCAATTGAATACCCGCGATTGATTTAATATTAGCCTCACCAAGCGCATGGAAAACCACCACCTCATCAATACGATTGACAAATTCTGGCCGGAAATGTGTTTTCACCTCGCCCATCACCGCCAGTTTCACTACCTGGTAATCTTGATCAGCCATGTTTTGTATCATCTGTGAACCTAAATTACTGGTCATGATAATCACGGTGTTTTTGAAATCCACTGTGCGGCCCTGACCATCCGTTAGACGGCCATCATCCAGCACTTGCAACAGCACATTAAATACGTCCGGGTGCGCTTTTTCAACTTCATCCAGCAAAATCACACTGTAAGGCTTGCGACGTATAGCCTCAGTCAGCGTGCCGCCTTCTTCATAGCCTACATAGCCTGGTGGCGCACCTATCATGCGTGCGACTGAGTGTTTTTCCATGAATTCACTCATATCAATGCGGATTAAGTGATCTTCACTATCAAACAAAAAGCCGGCCAATGCTTTACAAAGTTCGGTTTTACCAACACCGGTTGGGCCTAAAAACAGAAAACTGCCATAAGGCCGATTGGGGTCACTTAACCCGGACCGTGAGCGACGAATCGCGTCTGACACCAGCCGCACGGCTTCATCTTGCCCAACCACCCGCTCATGCAACCTGGTTTCCATGGTCAGCAACTTTTCGCGCTCACCTTGCATCATTTTAGCCACTGGAATACCGGTTGCACGACTGACTACTTCGGCAATTTCATCCGCACCAACTTCCACACGCAGCATTTTGTGCTTGGTTTGTGCCGAAGTTACCTCAGTGCTTGAAGCCTGTTTAAGCTGAGCTTCCAGCGCTGGTAGCTTGCCATATTGCAACTCGGAGACTTTTTGCCACTCGCCTTTGCGGGTGGCTTCTTCCATCTCAAATTTAATCTTTTCTATAGCCTCTTTAATATGCGCCGAGCCTTGCACCTGCGCTTTTTCAGCTTTCCAGATGTCTTCTAAATCGGCATATTCTTTTTCGAGTTTTGAGATTTCATCTTCAATCAGACCAAAACGCTTTTTACTGCCTTCATCTTTCTCGCGGCGCACGGCTTCACGCTCGATTTTGAGCTGAATTAAGCGGCGTTCCAGCTTGTCGAGCACTTCTGGCTTGGAATCAATTTCCATCTTGATGCGCGAAGCCGCTTCATCAATCAAATCAATGGCTTTATCCGGTAAAAAGCGGTCGGTGATATAGCGGTGGCTTAGTTCAGCTGCGGCCACAATCGCCGGATCGGTAATCTCAACGCCATGATGCAGCTCATATTTTTCTTGCAGTCCACGCAAAATCGCAATGGTCGCCTCAACGGTTGGTTCATCGACCAGCACCTTCTGAAAGCGACGCTCTAAAGCTGCATCTTTTTCAATATATTTACGGTATTCGTCCAGCGTGGTGGCCCCTACGCAGTGCAACTCACCCCGCGCCAACGCCGGCTTGAGCATATTGCCGGCATCCATCGCGCCTTCGGCTTTGCCGGCACCGACCATGGTATGTAGCTCATCAATGAATACGATGGTTTGCCCTTCATCCTGCGCCAATTCCTTCAGCACAGATTTTAGCCGCTCCTCAAAATCACCACGGTATTTGGTGCCTGCCAGTAATGC
>DIZU01000094.1:4028-8520 GCA_002429455.1 Methylotenera sp. UBA6020
CCAATCACCGGGTCCAGCTTGCCGAGCTTGGCGCGCTCGGTTAAATCCAGTGTATATTTTTTGAGCGCCTCGCGATTAGATTCCGCATCGGAGGCATTCACTTGCTCGCCGCCACGCACAGCATCAATCGCTTGTTCCAAGGCGGATTTAGATAAACCATGGGTTTTGAGTAATTTACCTGCTGGACCTTTATCATCGGCCAATGCCAGCAAAAACATCTCGCTGGCAATAAAGCCATCGCCGCGTTTTAACGCCAGCTTATCGGTGACATTGAGCAGGTTATTAAGGTCACGTGACAGTGAAACCTCGCCCGAACTGTCTGATGATTTAGGTAGGTTCTCGATGGCATTGGTCAGGCCGGTTTTAAGCGGTGCCAAATGTACACCTGCATGCGCTAATAACGAGTTTGTTCCACCATCCTCCTGATTAAGCAGGGCAAGTAGCAGATGCAACGACTCTATGGTAGGACTATCGTTTGCCACCGCCAAACTCTGTGCATCATTCAGAGCTTGTTGAAATTTTGTTGTTAATTTATCAAAGCGCATGTGGTCGCTCCTTTTTTATTTAATTAGTACTGATATTGGGCTAATTACCTGGTTTTTCAATATGGAAATCAAGTGCCGAAAATCTAATATTCACTGAAACATTTTGTAACAGTATTGAATGCAATATAAATGTAAAATCCGACTCGATGCAATTAGTTCTACATTTTATTAGTTCATTTAGTATCCATTAAAAATTTAATATTCCTGTAAATTCATAAACTTATCAGAATTAACAATGCCATGTTAGTTAAATCGAACAGCTTATTCTGTAACATCGTCGCAGAGTGTGTAATTTGTTAGCCAATGCTTTCACTACTGAGGCGATCGCACCAAATTCATCTTGGACAATTTTAGACACTCAAGATCAATGGCAGCGCTTTAGCCAGCCGTTTGAGAACGATCCCTCACAACAGCTTGTTCAATCCAGCTTACTGCTAGACGGTTTACATTGTGCGGCGTGTTCAGGCATTATTGAACATGGCTTACAAGCATTGCCAGGCATTATTAGCGCACGCGTTAGCATGTCCAAAAAACGTGCCGTTGTCGTGTGGTCACCAACGCTCACATGCCCATCAAAAATACTAAGTGCTATTCAAATATTAGGCTATAGCGCCAGCCCTGCCTCGCATAACGAAAATCAGCTAAATTCAACGTCAAAAAACCGTGCTGCCTTTTGGCGATGGATGGTTGCTGGCTTTTGTATGATGCAAGTCATGATGTACGCTAGCCCAAGCTATTTTACTAAAGCTGGCGACATATCAATTGATATACGTCAACTACTCAACTGGGCATCATGGCTGTTAAGCCTACCCGTCTTGCTGTTCTCCAGCAGCACATTCTTTAGCAACGCACTCCGAGATTTAAAATTAAGACAAATCAGTATGGATTTGCCCGTAGCCTTGGGCATAGGCATCACATTTATTGTGAGTTCTGCTGCCACGTTTGAACCAAACAGCTGGTGGGGCAATACCGTTTACTTTGACTCTCTGACCATGTTTGTGTTCTTTTTACTCTCTGCACGTTTAATTGAAGTAAAACTACATACCAAAACACTAGGTGCTTTAGAGGCATTAGTGAGCCGCATTCCGGAGAATACTGAGCGTCAAAATCTGGACGGCTCATTCACTCGCGTTTTAAATAGCCAACTTAAAATTGGTGACATTGTGCGCGTACACATGGGCGAGGCTTTTCCTGCGGATGGCAAAATCGTGTTATGTGGCACAAGCTCAGGAAAAATCAGTGTAGATGAATCACTATTAACCGGCGAATCAACACCTATTCAAAAAAGCTTGCACGATAGCGTCATCGCCGGTAGCTACAACTTAGGCCAAACCGTCAATATCGTACTTGACACTATTGGGGAATCAACCAGATACGGTCAGATTGTCAGCCTGATTAACCAAGCGGCAATTGAAAAACCCAGGCTGTCGCAACTGGCTGATCGAGTTGCCAGACCTTTTTTACTTTTTGTCATATTAAGTGCTGCACTCTCAGCGGCCTTGTTATGGGACATTGATCGTGCACGCGCGTTGATGACGGCTGCAGCCGTGCTCATCGTTACCTGCCCTTGTGCGCTATCGTTAGCCACGCCAGCCGCCATGCTAGCTAGCGCAAGTGCCTTTGTGAAGCGTGGCATTTTAATCCGACGCTTACAAGCCATTGAAAGTATTGCCGGCATTGATACCGTCATTTTTGACAAAACTGGCACCCTCACTGAGGACCACATTCAAGTGAAAGCAATCAGCCACAAAGACGGTCTGTCTGAAGTTAGCGCACTCGCATTAGCGGCGGCGATTGCTCGGCACTCACTGCACCCTATTTCACGCGCGCTAGCTAATGCCTGTCAAAACAACGAGGCTCAGCAACAAGGTTTAACAATCGAATTAGATGATATTAAAGAAGACGTCGGCGCAGGCATCAGCGCCACATTGAAAAATACAACGGCCAACTCGGATTTAGTCCATATAAATTTAATTCATGGCCGTTTGAAACTAGGCTCCGCAAAGTTCTGTGTTATTGAAGAAACCAGCCAATTGCTGCAGCAGGTTTATCTGGCAGATGCCAATGGCTGGTTAGCGACTTTTAGTTTACAAGAAGCGATTAAGCCTAATGCAGCACAAACCATACAGGACTTAAAAGAAATAAACCTGAATGTCGAACTTCTGTCGGGTGATCAGTCACATACAGTAGTGAGCACTGCAAAAGAAACTGGCATTTCCCAATTTCAAGCGACTTGTAGCCCGCATGACAAGTTGCTACGCCTGCAAGCACTTAAGCAACAAGGCAAAAAAGTGCTTATGGTAGGCGACGGGTTAAATGATGGTCCGATACTGGCCAGTGCCCATGCCTCCATCGCCATGGGCAAGGGTGTGCCATTAACGCTCGCCCATGCTGACTATATTTTGCTAAACGGCGACATTAGTCAAATCCCACAGCTTATCCGGCATGCCAAAAAAACCATGCAAGTAATTAAACAAAATATCGCCTGGGCCATCATTTACAACCTGGTTTGCATCCCGCTGGCATTTTTTGGGGTGCTATCCGCATGGCTAGCTGGTTTAGGCATGGCAACAAGCTCACTTATTGTGATTGCTAATGCATTGCGTTTAACCAACTTTTCAGCACGTCCTACAACACTGCCACTTACGGCAGAAAAGGCCAAATAATGGATATTCTATTTGTACTCATCCCACTATCGGTACTGATGGCGCTTGTGGTATTAGGTGGCCTCTGGTGGGCAGTGTATCGCGGACAATTTGAAGACATTGAAGAAGAAGGCCGAAGAATTTTTGAAGATGACGAATAAGTAAGATTTGAGTTTTAACTGACCTATCAAGCAGTTAAAACTCCATGTGCAATTATCAATATTTTTAGTTTTAAATAGGGGCGGAAGTCATGAGTACTAGCAATGTAGCATCGACCAGTTCAGGGTCGATCAATCGAGAATCGGTGAGCGTAGCACCAACGTTTTATGATGACTACGCGGTCAGAAACTTTACCGTGATGGCGGTAGTGTGGGGCGTGGTAGGCATGCTGGTGGGCATCATCATCGCTTCGCAGCTGGCATTTCCGGAACTGAACCTTGGCCTGCCCTGGACCAGTTTCGGCCGGTTACGCCCATTGCATACCAATCTGGTGGTGTTTGCATTCGGTGGCTGCACACTATTAGGCACCTCTTTTTATATCGTGCAACGTACAGGCCAGACGCGCTTACAGTTCCCCCTGCTGTCGCGCATGGTGTTTTGGGGTTACCAGGCAGTGATTGTGGCGGCCATCATCTCGCTGCCTTTGGGCTACACCTCAGGCAAGGAGTACGCGGAACTTGAATGGCCAATCGACGTGTTATTACTCATCACTTGGGTCATGTACGCTTTCGTGTTCTTTGGTACCGTCGCCGCCAGAAAAATGCGACACATCTACGTTGCCAACTGGTTCTATGGTGCGTTCATTATAGTCATCGCTATTCTGCATTTTGTGAACAGCATGGAAGTCCCGGCTGAATGGATGAAATCCTATTCCGCCTATGCCGGTGTACAGGATGCCATGATTCAATGGTGGTACGGTCATAACGTCGTCGGATTTTTCTTAACCGCCGGCTTCTTGGGCATGATGTACTACTTTGTGCCTAAGCAAGCGGGCCGTCCGGTCTATTCCTATCGCCTGTCGATCGTGCATTTCTGGGGGCTGATCTTCACTTACATGTGGGCCGGCTCCCATCACTTGCACTATACCGCGCTACCGGACTGGACCCAGTCGGTAGGCATGGTGCTGTCGCTGATTCTACTGGCGCCGAGCTGGGGCGGCATGATTAACGGCATGATGACCATGTCCGGTGCCTGGCACAAACTGCGTGACGACCCGATCTTACGTTTCATGATCGTATCCTTATCGTTTTACGGCATGAGTACCTTTGAAGGGCCGATGATGGCGATTAAAACCGTCAATGC
>DIZU01000094.1:8747-11391 GCA_002429455.1 Methylotenera sp. UBA6020
TTCATCGCGATGGGTTCCATTTACTATTTGGTGCCGCGCTTATATGGCCAAGCACAGATGTATAGCAAAAAAGCCATTGAACTGCACTTCTGGCTCGCCACCATCGGCGTGGTGCTGTACATCACCGCCATGTGGATTTCCGGCGTGACGGAAGGCTTGATGTGGCGTGCCATGAATGATGACGGCACATTGACCTACACTTTCGTTGAAGCGGTGAAAGCCACGCATCCGTTCTACATCATCCGTATGTTTGGCGGCATGCTGTACCTAAGCGGCATGTTGATTATGCTTTGGAATGTATTGAAAACGGCAGCGATGGGCCAACACGTTCGCGCCAAAATACCAGCAACACTTGCGCATGCTTAAGAGAATAGATAATGAGTTCAGATAAAGACCAAGATAAAAACAAGCAAGGTTTCACGCACGAAACCATCGAAACCAACAGCTTTTTAATGGTGGTACTTATTTTGTGTGTCGTGTCGTTTGGCGGCTTAGTGGAGATTGTGCCGCTATTCTTCCAGAAGTCCACCACCCAAGCCATTACCGGCCTGAAGCCTTATAACCCGCTGCAGCTGGCCGGGCGCGACATTTACGTGCGCGAGGGCTGCTATAACTGCCACTCACAGATGATCCGGCCATTTAAGGCCGAAACCTTGCGTTACGGCCACTATTCAGTGGCGGGTGAGTTTGTCTATGACCATCCATTCCAGTGGGGCAGCAAGCGGACCGGCCCGGACCTGCACCGTGTCGGTAAGAAATACAGCGATGAATGGCATCGCATTCACCTGACCAATCCGCGTGACCTGGTGCCGGAATCGGTGATGCCGGCTTATCCCTGGCTGAACGAGAACAAGGTCGACGCCATGCACCTGCCTGCGCACATGCGCGCCCTGCGCACCGCTGGCGTGCCGTATACAGATGACGAGATTAAAAAATCGGTCGATGAGGTGTACGACAAAACCGAAATGGAAGCGCTGATCGCCTATTTGCAAATACTAGGCACGACGCTTAAGTAACGGTGCCCAATACCATGGATATTACCAATTTACGCATCATCGCCACGCTCGCATCACTCGTCACCTTTGTTGGCATTTGGCTGTGGGCCTGGTCTAGAAGCAATAAAAAAGA
Source organism: Methylotenera sp. UBA6020 (assembly GCA_002429455.1). Lineage (GTDB taxonomy): Bacteria > Pseudomonadota > Gammaproteobacteria > Burkholderiales > Methylophilaceae > Methylotenera. The sequence continues at coordinate 9,876 of DIZU01000094.1, forward strand.
TTTTGATGAAGCGGCAAACTTGCCGTTTGAAGGGGAAGAATAATGAGTGATTTTACTAGCAGTTTTTGGCCGTTTTTTATCTCATTTATTACCATCGGCGGCATTGTTGGCTGCCTGGCCTTGTTGTTTTGCACCAGCAAAGTGCAACAGATGAGCGACACTGACAATACCACCGGCCATGTGTACGATGAGGATATCGTTGAGATGAATAACCCGTTACCAAGATGGTGGATGTGGTTGTTTATTTTAACCTGCGTATTTGGCGTGGCCTATTTGATCATTTACCCCGGGCTCGGCACCTACAAAGGCCTGCTTGGCTGGTCTGAAGTGAAACAATATGAGCTGGAGGTGGCAGAAACCAAACAACGGCTGGCGCCCATTTATGCAAAGTTCACCGCCATGAAGGTTGAAGATGTGGCGCGTGACCCTAAAGCCATGGCCATTGGTGAACGCTTGTTCATGAACAACTGTTCGCAATGTCACGGTTCAGACGCACACGGTAGTAAAGGCTTTCCGAACCTGACCGACCACGACTGGCTACACGGCGGCAGCCCGGAGAAGATCAAGGAAACCATTACGCTTGGCCGCCACGGGGTGATGCCACCGATGGTACAGGCGGTAGGCAGCCAGGATGACGTGAAGAACGTGGCGAACTATGTGCTGAGTTTGTCCAACAGTCCGCATGACGCGAACCGGGCAAAACTGGGCAAAGAGAAGTTTGCCGTCTGTGCCGCCTGCCACGGTGCCGATGGCAAAGGCAACCAAGCCATCGGCTCGCCGAATCTGACCGACAACATCTGGCTGCATGGTTTTGGGGAAGCGGCCATTATGGAACGTATCAACCTGGGTAAAGACAACGTAATGCCGGCACAGGGTGAACGGTTAACGCCGGAACAGATTCATGTGTTAACCGCCTACATCTGGCGTTTCTCGAACCTACCCAATAACCAGGCATCTGACCATTAAGCGAATACCTGATCACAACGACCTTCCTTGATGGCAATTTCAGTACAGAGTGAGTAATAGCATTGACGACTAGTCAGAAGAAATCCAGAAAAGTAATCCCCATCTTCAGCGACACGTCGCAGGATGAATTTGTGTCGCTGTACGAAGCGCAAAAGAAAATCTATCCACGCAGCATTTCTGGTTACTTTACCAACTGGCGCTGGATTACGCTGTGGATCACCCAAATAGTGTTCTATGGTGTGCCTTGGCTGCAATGGGGGCAGAGACAAGCATTATTGCTGGATATCAGTACCCACCGTTTCTATATCTTTGGGCTGATACTGTATCCGCAAGACTTGATTTATCTGGCGGTGATATTGATCATCGCCGCGCTGGCCCTGTTTTTATTTACCGCAGTGGCCGGCCGACTCTGGTGCGGCTTCTCTTGCCCGCAAACCGTTTATACCAAAATATTCCTCTGGATAGAAAGCAAGATAGAAGGCGACCGTGCGGCGCGCATCCGCTTGGATAACGCCAAACTCAGCGTCAAAAAAGTCTACCGAAAAGGGCT
>DIZU01000094.1:11533-12427 GCA_002429455.1 Methylotenera sp. UBA6020
TATTTCACACCGATACGTGACTTGATGCAAGGCATCACGCATTTCAGCCTGAGTCCCTGGGAAACGTTCTGGATCTGCTTTTACGGCTTTGCCACCTACGGCAATGCCGGGTTTTTACGTGAGCAGGTGTGTAAATACATGTGTCCTTATGCACGCTTTCAGAGTGCGATGTTTGATCAGGACACCTTGATCGTGACCTATGACGAAGAACGCGGCGAGCCGCGCAGTGGTCGCTCGCGCAATGTCGATGCTAAAGAAAAAGGCCTGGGCGACTGCATCGATTGCAGCTTTTGCGTGCAAGTTTGCCCGGTCGGCATTGATATCAGAAACGGTCTGCAATATGAATGTATCAGTTGCGGCTTGTGTGTGGATGCCTGCGATAGCGTGATGGACAAAATGGGTTATGAGCCGGGTTTAATCCGCTTCTCGACGCAAAATGGCGTCAGCCAGCATTGGTCCAAGCATGAGATTATCCAGAAAATCCTGCGTCCACGGGTGTTGATCTATAGCGCGGTGCTGCTGTCACTGTGTATCGGCTTTGCCGTTTCGCTCAGCTTGCGCAGTTCATTTACGGTCGATGTGATTCGCGACCGTGGCGTCATGTCGCGGCTGGTACCGGGGGGCAAGGTTGAAAATGTCTATCGGCTACAAATCACCAATGCCACCGAGGCGCCTCAGACCTACCGGATCTCGACCACTGGTTTGGAGGGATTGTCTGTCGCCTCGAATCGAGCGTTTACCGTCAATGCTGCTGATTCACGCATGTTGCCAGTGAGTCTGCAAATACTGGACGGCACCATCAGCAGCGGATCGCATCCGATCAGGTTTGAGATTGAAGCGCTTGGTACCAAAGAACACATTTCTGAAAAGTCTATTTTTTATATGGCTCGATAA
>DIZU01000089.1:0-726 GCA_002429455.1 Methylotenera sp. UBA6020
TGCAATTGTGGCATGGGCTTTGGTGCTGATTCCTATTAGTTACGGAATTTGGAGTACTTTGCAGAAAGCATGGATTTTATTTCGTTAAGTAAACAGTGATGGGCATAGCAAATCTACAAAGTTATTTGGCCGATAAAGATATATAGATTGATATAGCATAACGATGCCGATGATATGCGGTAAAATACGGCATTATGCAATTTGAATCAATGATTAAGGATACTAAAGCGTGAGAGAAATAGAGAAGAATTTAAGTGGTGCCGGCATGCAAATCGGTGTTGTGTTATCCAGATTCAACAGCGATATTGGTGATGGCCTGCTGAGTGCGTGTAAAAGTGAATTATTAAAACTTGGCGTAGCAAGCGATGCGATTACGATTGCTACCGTGCCAGGTGCTTTAGAAACGCCACTGTTATTGCAACACATGGCTTTGAGTGAGAAATTTGATGCGTTGATTGCCCTGGGCGCAATTGTCCGTGGTGAAACTTACCATTTTGAAGTGGTTGCCAATGAGTCTGCACGTGGTATTTCTGAAGTGCAATTGAATACGGGGGTTCCAATCGCCAATGCGGTACTGACGACCGAAGATGATGACCAGGCGATTGCACGTATGCATGTAAAAGGGGCTGAAGCTGCGCAAGTAGCGGTGGAAATGGCCAATTTGGTTAGAGCGTTATGATCGATGATAATAAATCTGTAGTGACCAGTTTGGTAGCGGAAAAAGAT
>DIZU01000089.1:755-12571 GCA_002429455.1 Methylotenera sp. UBA6020
CGCATATTGACGAGTTAGATAGCAAGTTAGCTAATTTTATTGATCGGCCAATTGCCGAGTTAAGCCCGGTTGAGCATGCAATATTGCGTATTTCGGGTTGTGAGTTGATGTTTGACCTAAGTATTCCATATCGTGTTGTGATTAACGAAGGTGTGGAGTTAGCCAAGTTGTATGGTGGCACCGATGGCCACAAATACATTAATGGCGTATTAGACAAGCTTGCCGCCGATGTGCGAGAGTCCGAAGTTAAAAATGGCAGAAGTTAACACTCAATAGACACGTTAATCTAAAAAGGGTGCGGATGAAATTTTTTGGAAGAAAGATTTGGTTCGCTGGTCTTGTTAGTCCCTTAGTTTTTATTTGTCGTTCAAGATATCGCAAATAACAGTGCATTAAACCGGCGATTCCATTTTGGCTAGTCTGGGTCTATGCTAGAAAATACGCATGGATAAGCGCACTGCGAGAGGTCAGAAATCCCTAGCGAATTATGGCGTGGTGCAAAGTTGGGGATTTAATCATGGACTTGCATAATGTATTAGAAATCGTACGCTTAACTGATATAGGTCGCAGACGCGACCATAATGAAGATACGATTGCTAGTGATGACAGCATAGGGTTTGTGGTGCTAGCCGATGGTATGGGTGGTTATAATGCCGGCGAAGTGGCGAGTGAAATTGCCGTGCTAAGTATCACAGCCGAATTAAAAGAGACCTTGTTGAACCAGCGCCCTGGCCAAGTGAATCGATTGTTGCATAAACAGGCTGAAGCACAATTAATATTAGATGCAGTCAAAAATGCCAACACAGCGATCTACAATATTTCGCAAAGCCAGCCGCAGTGTGCCGGCATGGGCACCACGCTGGTGGTTGGGTTGTTTACCAATAATAAGTTATTGGTCGGGCACATTGGCGATTCGCGCATGTACCGTTTGCGTAACCAGGTGCTTACGCAAATTACTGAAGATCACTCGCTGCTACAAGAACAAATCAAATCAGGTTTGATTAGCGCTGAGCAGGCCAAGTTTTCTGCTAATAAAAATTTAGTGACACGTGCTTTGGGCGTGGATCCTGAAGTTGATCTAGAGCTCAATGAATACGATGTTAATGTGGGTGATATTTATCTACTATGTTCGGATGGTTTAAGTGACCTGGTTGATGATGATGTTATTCAAACTACACTCAATAGGTTATCGTCAAGCTTGCTAGAAGCAGCACAAGCGCTAGTGCAGATGGCGAACGAGAATGGTGGCAAAGACAATATTTCTGTCATACTGGTGCAGGTTAATAAGTCTTTTGAGTATAGGCATACTTGGGTTAATAATTTTTTTGGTTGGCTAAAATAGCAGGGTAGATTATGGCAAAGCTTATTCTGTCTTTAAATCATACATTTTTAAGTGAATATCAGCTCGATAAAGAACGCATCACCATCGGGCGCAGACCCGCGAATGATATCCACATCGATAATTTAGCGGTAAGTGGCGAGCATGCGGCCATCATAAAAATGGGCAATGATTTTTATCTGGAAGACTTAGATAGCACTAATGGAACCTTGATTAATACCAAAGCCACAAAAAAGCATTTATTGCAGCAAGGTGATTTAGTGGAGCTTGGAAAATATCAGCTAAAGTACATCAATAATGTGGTATTAAATAATACTGGCATGGTCAACAGTGGCGAAATGGGCTTTGAAACTCCCATGATGATTCGTCCACAAGAGACGAAGGCGATGGCAATAAAACCATTACCAGTTGCTCCTGTAGTCCCAATTTCTACACATGGTAATGCGGCATCATCTGTGCAAGTAGCGTCTTCGAATGTTGCTGAACCCATGCTTGCAGGCAGAATACAAGTCTTGAATGGCGCCAGTGTCGGACGTGAGTTAGTACTGAATAAAGCACTCACCACTCTTGGTAAAACAGGAGTGCAAGTAGCCGTTATTACCAAGCGACCCAATGGCTACTTTATTACGCATGTTGAAGGGCAAGTATTCCCGATCGTGAAGGGCGCATCTATTGGCGCACAGGCCTTTGCACTGAGCGACCATGATGTCATTGAGCTTGCTGGGGTTAAAATGGAGTTTTATTTTGGTAAATCTTAATCAAGAACGGCATGTCACCCTATGGTAAATTCAATAACATGAAATACAGCAATCAACTCATTTTACTTTGTAGATAACGCCACGGCCCAAAATGACAGACCGCCATAATCACTATTTACTCAAACGTCTTGAACGTATTAACGCGATTGGTGTAGCGCTTTCCGCCGAGCGCGATAATAATCGGCTTCTGGAAATGATCTTGCTGGGGGCGAAAGAAATTACCAATGCGGATGGTGGCACGCTGTATACCATTACCGATGACAAGCATCTCAAGTTTGAGATCATGAGTAATAAAACGCTCAACATTGCGATGGGCGGCACTACTGGTAAGGATATTCCTTTTTTACCCTTACCTTTATACCTGGAAGACGGCAGTCCTAATTTAAGCACTGTGGCCGCATATGCCACTTTGAATGATAAAACGGTTAATATTGAAAACGCCTATCAAGCGCAAGACTTTGATTTTACAGGCACGCGTAAGTTTGATGAGAAAACCGGATACCACTCACAATCGTTTTTAACGATTCCCATGAAAAATCATGAGGCAGAAGTGATTGGTGTATTGCAACTGATCAATGCCATGGATACTGAAACACAGCAAATCATTCCTTTTTCAGCTGCCAATCAAAGTTTAGTTGAATCGCTGGCATCACAGGCTGCGGTTGCAATGACAAATCATAATCTCATCGAAGGCCTGAAAGGCTTGTTTGAAGCTTTTATTGAGTTGATTGCAGAAGCGATTGACCAAAAGTCACCCTATACGGGTGGTCATTGCAGGCGTGTACCTGAACTCACCATGCTGTTGGCCCAGGCGGCAATTGATACGAAAACGGGTCCGCTCAAAGACTTTAGTTTGAACGAAAAAGAGTTCTATGAGTTAAAAATCGCCGGTTGGCTGCATGATTGCGGTAAGGTCACTACACCAGAATCTGTGATGGATAAACCCACCAAGTTATCCGCTATTTTTGACCGTATTCAATTGGTAGATCAGCGTTTTGAATTGCTTAAAAAGCAAGCCGAATGTGAGCTACTTAAAAAACAAGTCGAGGCACTGTGTAAGGGTGAACAAGGCAACGGTAAGCAAGCTGATTTCTTTGTATTACAATCAGAGTTTGAAGTATTTAAACTAAAGTGTAATGACGATCGAGATTTCTTGCGAAAGTCCAACTTTGGTGGTGAGTCTATGACACTGGAGGACCAGCAGCGCGTCCGTGATATTGCGGCTATCACGATTTTGAACGCCGATGGTGATGCCGAGCCTTTCTTGAGTGAAAATGAAGTTTACAACCTGAATATTGCGCGAGGTACGTTAACTGGCGAGGAGCGCGAGGTTATAAACAACCATATCGTTGTCACCATCAGCATGCTGGAATCACTGCCTTATCCTAAGGCTTTAAAACGTGTGCCAGAGTATGCCTGTGGCCATCATGAGCGCATGGATGGTAAAGGTTACCCTAAAGGCCTGACGCGCGAGCAAATGTCAGTGCCAGCGCGCGTGATGGGGATTGCAGATATCTTTGAAGCACTTACTTCAAAAGACCGGCCATATAAGAAAGCTAAAACGCTGTCAGAATCATTACATATTTTAGGTAAGATGAATTTAGACCATCATATTGATCCGGATTTATTTGATATTTTTGTACGTGAGAAAATTTACTTAAAATATGCACAGGAATTTTTAGAACCTGAGCAGATTGATGATGTTGATGAAATGAAAATACCAGGTTATCAACCGTAGCAAAAACTTTTGTTGGCACTTGATTGGGAACTTGAGTCTTAATTTTTAGCTTAAATATTGGGTAGTGTGACAATATTAATCTTTTATAAACCTACACTTTTGCATCCGTTCCGGTCACAAACTAAATAACTGCCTTGTTCATACCAATCGCCTAATACCCATCGAGTGATATTGTGTCCGTTGAGTTGGATGTGATGTTGGTTGGGTCTGTGTGTATGGCCATGAATCAACAAGTCCGGGTAATCATACGCCATTAGTAGTGCGGTAACCGTATCTTGGTTAACGTCCATAATTTGCATGGATTTCTGTGATTTTTCTTGTTCACTGCGCGTCCGAATCGCTTCGATTTGGTGCTTGCGTGATTGTAAAGGCTGGCCTAAAAAGTCGGCTTGCCACTGCGGGTCTCTTACCTGACGACGGAACGTTTGATAAGCTACATCATCGGTACATAAGTCATCACCATGACTTAATAGCGCTTTTTTACCATGTAAGTTAATCAAAGTAGGGTCATGTAACAAGGTGATTTTTGCCGCATTGCAAAAGCCTTCGGCGATTAGAAAGTCACGATTGCCATGCATAAAATAGATTTTTACGCTGGTATCGGCTAGTGCTCGGAAATCCGCGATTATTGCTTGATGGTGCGCATCCTCGACGTCATCATCGCCAGCCCAATATTCAAATAAATCGCCCAAAATATAAACCGCATTGGCATTTATGGCTGTGTTTTTCAGAAAATGTAAGAACGCTGCAGTAATCTGCGGACGACTTGCACATAGATGCAAATCCGAAATGAATATATCAGGACTCGATAAATCAGAGCTCAATAAGCTGAGTCCTGATTTATCCTCGAGTTTTTTCATATTAAAGTGTGTATTTTCAATAGAATTTGTTAAACGTAATATTGGTAGATAGCACTAACTCGCAATATTTGTTTAATCACGCCTGTTTAACAACGTGTAGCACTTTCAATCACTACGTTTTCAACAGGCACGTCTTGATGACCTTTACGACTGGCTGTTGCGACCTGTCTGATTTTATCAACCACATCCATGCCCGCAACTACTTTGCCAAAAACACAATAGCCCCAACCACTGCTTGTCGGCGCAGTATGATTAAGAAAATTGTTGTCGCCAACATTGATAAAAAACTGACTGCTAGCGGAGTGTGGTGCTGACGTGCGCGCCATGGCAACGGTATATTTGTCATTGGTTAAGCCGTTATCTGCCTCATTTTTGATTTCATCAGCCGATTTTTTTTGATCCATTGCGGTGTCGAAACCGCCACCTTGAATCATAAAGCCATCAATCACGCGGTGAAAAATAGTGCCATCATAAAAGCCATTATCTACATATTGTAGAAAGTTAGCAGCGGTAATTGGCGCTTTTTCAGCATCGAGTTCTAAAGTAATTTCGCCAAAGTTCGTGAGTAGTTTAATCACAAAATATCCTTAATGTTAGTGTGTAAATAGTTGAAGTGAAATCTAGTAAAGCGTTGTATCTATAAAGGCTGAGTATTTAATTTAACGTGGTGAATCACAATCGCTGATTTTGGTACATCGCTATAAGGTCCGGCATTGCCAGTGGGTGTAGCGGCAATTTCGCGTACTACATCTATTCCTTTCAACACGCGGCCAAACACACAGTAGCCTATAAGCTCAGGATCCGGGCTTTGATAGTTAAGAAATTGATTGTTTTCCAGGTTAATAAAAAATTGCGCAGTGGCAGAATCCGGGTCAGCAGTTCTGGCCATGGCCAGTGTGCCTATCTCATTACGCAAACCGTTACCGGCCTCGTTGACGATGGGCGCTCGTGTTGTTTTTTCTGTCATGTTTGCTGTAAAGCCACCACCCTGTATCATAAAACGATTGATCACTCGATGAAAAATGGTGTCATTGTAAAACCCTGTATTTACGTATTGCATGAAATTAGCCACTGTTTTAGGTGCTTTATCGGGATAGAGTTCCACAATGAAATCGCCTCGATTGGTTTCAAATACAAGTTGCGGGTTAGCCGCAAATGCCGAATTACTCATAAGACCGAGCCCGCTTAAAAGCGTGAGTACTAAAAAAGCATAAAATTGACGCATATTCTTCCTTTAAATTAAATCAATCCCTAACATTTGGTGAGGCTAATCGCTTCACAAGTAATGTTCTTGTTGCTACGCTGCGCTTTCATAAATAATTTTCCACGAGCTGTTTTCTTGAATCCAATATTGGCGTTTTTGTATTTTGTTGCTTAAGTTTTGGCTTCTAAAGTCTTGCATAAAATCAACTACTACTAATTTTTTTTCAGTGTCTGGGTAAGCAAACATGCTGATGTCCGACAATGAAATTTCTACTTTTGGTTTGCTTGCTTGCACACTAAGCTTGTGCTCTGACCATTGCTGGTAATTGATGCCATTGCTAGAAAACGCATGTGAGTAATGAGAAAGATATTTTGGCGTATTTTGAGATTGCCAGTCACTGAGCCAGCTATCTATGGCATCTTTCAATATTTTTTTTTCAACAGAGGTAGAGTCTGTATCAAGCCATTTTAGATTATTAGCAATAATAACCGGTGTTTTTCCCGTTTGTAAAATCGGGGCGAGTAATTTTAAATCTTGATTGGTCAACACAACACAACCATTACTTGCACGAGGCGGGCGACTAAAGGTGTTGCTGGGTGTGCCGTGTAGCCAAATGCCAGAGCCTTTTCTATTGTGTTCGGTATCCCATTCATTTGGGTAATTAAGCGGGTAAGCGGCACCACCATAAATGTCTGCTAAAGGCTGCGTTAGTTTTTGTCCCGCGAAATAAACCCCAATCGGCGTGCGTTTGTCGCCCTCAGATTGTTTATCAACACCGTTCTTACCAACCGTAATGTAGTAGTCGGCAACATAACTCAAGCTATTATGTTCATTTTTATACAAGTAGAGTCGTGATTTGTCGGTATCAACCACAATCACATGGCTCTGCTGCTCATTGGGAGCTAATAAGAGATTGGGATGTTTGTCCAGGTTTTTATTCGATAAATAACGTTCAATACGCACCCGCGCTTCATCACGTAGATCTTTAACGGCTTCAGTCGGATGGTTATTAGCACTGCCAAAGGCTTGCAAATACTGACCTTGTGCCATCAATAAATCGCCACGTACCAGATTTGCAAGTTTAAAGTTGGGTGTGCTGAGCAGCAGTTGGTCTATGGTCTCAAGCGCCTGCTGGTTTTTGCCTTGGGTAATTTCCAGCAAGCTTTTTACTAATAAACTTTCGGCAAGGTCTGTCACGTTGCTGAACTTAGGTTTTGGCAGCAAATGACTAAAGCTGTAGCGGTTAATTGCCGTTGCATTCCACGGCGTAAATGTGACTACTGCTAACAGAACGTATGTTAAACTTTTATTCACTGCTATCACCAAACAAATAATCCTAACTAAATATATTACAAAAAATTAAGCTAAATCTGCAACGTTTGACCACATTTGCAACATTTTAATAGCATTCTGGATAACTAGGTTTACTAATAATATGGGGCTGATGAATATTAATTACCGGCAATTTCTTGCTCAATGAACCAGTTATCACCGGCTTTTTTCATTATCAATGTTTTCGTAGTTTGAATTGGTTTGCCATCGGCACGATATGATTGCTTGAAACGCACCTTAGCATTATTACTATCTACTGCCGTGATGTTCATATTAGATAGCTCAATACTGATTTTAGATGGCTTGGTAATGCGTTCGCGACGTTCTTGCTCCCATACTTTACGGCTTTCACCTTTTGCCGGCTTGAAACTATCACCGTAGCTAGCAAAGTATTTATCCAGATTTTTTGAGGCCCAGGCCTGTGACCAGTTGTTGACAGATGCAGTCAATGCATCATTAGAATTTTTAGGGGCATCTGCAGCCATTTTTTCCGGCGTCGTATCAGCTTTTTTAGACTCGGCTGGACGAGTCGTGTTTACGGCTTTAGCTGGCTCTGCTTTCACGGGTTCTTTAGATGCAATGGTTGTTTTGTTACCAGTGCCAAATAAGTCTTTAATCAGAGATAGTTTGGTTTGAGCGCGCGTATTGCTTGTATCTAGCTGTAATGCTTTATCGTAAGCTTCAGAAGCCATGCGGGCATAAATGTCACCTAAGTTTTCATGCGCCGTAGCATAGCTCGGGTGAGTTTTTATTGCAGTTTCAAGCGCTTTTCTGGCTTTATCAAATTGACCTTGATCTGCGTAAAGCACCGCCAGGTTGTTGTATGGTTCAGGTAGATTAGGAAATTTCTCGGTCATATCGGTAAAGGATCTAATTGCTTCATCACGACGCCCTTGTTCTGCCAGAAAAACACCCTTCATAAACAATGCTTGTGCGTTTTTTGGGTTGGCCACAATGTAAGTATTGATTTTATCTATCGCTGCAACCGTTTGGCCTTGATCCGCCATTTTAGAGATATCTTTTAGTTCATCTGCGTGGGCAGGGGCGAGTAACAAGCTGACCGAAAGGACCAATACAAACCTCGTCATGGCGGTCGTGAGCACAGCAATAAAATTATTCATTGTGATATACTTTTTTGGGAAAATGCGTAAAACGCAATTCTATCAATAGCCTAGGTAACATCCAATAGTTCATTTAGCTTTAAGCCCATATATTTCGCAATGACTGCCCAAGTTCAAGTCGATTTTAGGTAATATTGCGCACTAACCACTACTTAAAATATCATTCGCCCATCAGACTATGCCTAAAATTTATAATACCTTAGCCCGTGAAAAACAAGTATTTACGCCGATTGTCGCTGGCAAAGTGAGTATGTATGTATGTGGTATGACCGTGTATGACTACTGTCATTTAGGCCATGCGCGCGTAATGGTAGTGTTTGATATGGTGAGCCGCTGGCTTCGCGCTTCTGGTTATGATGTGACCTACGTGCGCAACATCACTGACATTGATGACAAAATCATCAAGCGTGCCAATGAAAATAACGAGACGATTGGGCAGTTAACGCAGCGTTTTATCCAGGCCATGGATGAAGACTCAGCTAAATTGGGTGTGATACGCCCGGATATAGAGCCGAAAGCGACCGAGTTTATCGACGGCATGCTGAGCATGATTACGGCTTTAATTGAAAAAGGGTTTGCTTACCCGGCCCAAGGAAAAGATGGGCATGGCGATGTGTTTTACGCCGTGAATAGTTTTGAAGGTTACGGTAAGTTATCCGGTAAATCACTTGAAGATTTACGCGCGGGTGAGCGTGTAGAAGTCGATTCACATAAAAAAGATGCGATGGATTTTGTGTTGTGGAAAGCGGCAAAACCTAACGAGCCAAGCTGGGATTCGCCATGGGGCAAAGGCCGCCCGGGCTGGCACATCGAATGCTCAGCCATGAGTGAGCATCATCTAGGCCATCAGTTTGATATTCATGGCGGCGGCCAGGATTTGCAGTTCCCCCATCATGAAAATGAAATCGCACAATCTGAAGCGGCGCATAGCCATGATGGCAAAACCTGCCAGATGGTGAATTACTGGATGCATAACGGTTTTGTCAGGGTCGATGATGAAAAAATGTCCAAGTCTTTGGGCAACTTTTTTACGATCCGTACCGTGTTAGAAAAATACGATGCAGAAGTCGTACGATTCTTCATTTTGCGTGCCCATTATCGTAGCCCACTCAATTATTCAGATCAACATTTGGATGATGCTAAGCTAGCCTTAACTCGTTTGTATACTGCATTACGTGGCTTGTCGGTGGATGATGACATTGCGATTGACTGGCAACAGAGCCAAGCGGCAAGTTTTAAGGCGGCCATGGATGATGACTTTAATACGCCGGAAGCATTTGCCGTGTTGTTTGATTTAGCCAATGAAGTGAATAAAACGAAGTCTGCGGAAACGGCGGCATTGGTTAAAAGGCTTGGCCGGACTGGTCGGCTTGTTGCAGCGTAATCCAAATGAATTTTTACAAGGCGATGTAACAATTCAATTAACAGGAGTGGAAGCTAAAGGTGAAGTTGGTGCGGTAGGAACATCAATATCCCGTTCTGAGGTCATAGGTAAATCAGCATTTTTGTTGGCCAATTCGGAAAGAAAAAGTCAGAGTATAGATGATTGGATAAAAGACCGTACGCTTGCAAAGCAGGGCAAAAACTTTGCCGAAGCTGACCGAATTCGTAAACAACTTGCTGATGCAGGTATCATTTTAGAAGACTCTCCACAAGGCACAACGTGGCGTCGTGCTTAATAACAAATTCTCTATAAAAAATCAAATAGGAAATTAATCTATGCCCGTTAATTTAAGTGCCCCTGCAGCTCATACACTATTGCCAGTAAAAGGCATCAAGCTAGGTTTTGCTGAAGCGTATATACGTAAGCCTGACCGTAAAGATGTATTGGTGATCACGCTTTCGGAAGGCGCTAGCGTCTCAGGTGTTTTTACCAAAAACCAATTTTGCGCCGCGCCTGTGTTGCTGTGCAAGGAGCATTTAGCCAGCGGCCAGCCTATACGTGCTTTATTAGTGAATACCGGCTGTGCCAATGCAGGCACGGGCGAGGATGGTCTGCATCGGGCAACATTAACTTGTGAGGCACTTGCCGCAGCGCTGGATATTCAGCCACAACAAGTACTGCCGTTTTCAACAGGGGTGATTTTAGAGCCTTTGCCTGAGGATAAGGTGATTGCAGGTTTGCCCGCGGCAATTGCCAATTTGAACGAAGACAATTGGCTGAATGCCGCTGAAGCGATTATGACAACGGATATCGTTGCAAAAGGCACTTCGCGACAAATCATATTGTCAGGCCAGACAGTGACGGTGACGGGAATTTCTAAAGGCTCCGGCATGATACATCCCAATATGGCGACCATGCTGAGCTACATTGCGACTGATGCTGCCATCAGTCAAAGCGCACTGGATGAGATGATTCAGGATGTGGTGAATGAGTCATTCAATTGCATTACTGTGGATGGCGATACTTCGACCAACGACTCATTGATTTTGATGGCAACGGGCCAAGCCAAGAACTCTGAAATTGAGACGAACTCCACTGGCTATCTGGCGATAAAAAGTTTAATCACCGAGGTGGCAATTGAACTGGCGCAAGCAATTGTGCGCGATGGTGAGGGCGCTACAAAATTCATGACAGTAACAATAGAAGGCGGGCGCGATGAGGCTGAATGTCGCAAAGTGGCTTATGCGATAGCACATTCACCGTTGATTAAAACTGCATTTTTCGCATCTGACCCTAACTTGGGCCGGATTTTGGCAGCGATTGGTTATGCGGGCGTTGAGCAATTAGATGTCAGTGCGCTGAAACTTTATTTGGGTGATGTCTTGGTAGCGGAAAATGGCGGCAGGGCGACCGCCTACGAAGAGGCGCAGGGCGTTGCCGTAATGAAAGAACCGGAAATTTTAGTGCGCGTAGACTTGGCACGTGGCCATGCTGCCTGCACGGTTTGGACCTGTGATTTCTCTTATGACTACGTCAAGATCAATGCGGACTATAGATCGTGAGCGTATTCAATCTATCGGCTAAATCATTTAAAGCCTGCATGAGCCAAAATAGTAATGAACGACGTTAATCATCTAATAAATCGTGCCGAAGGCTTGCTTGTTAAGCTGGAATCCATGCTGCCAGCCGTGCCTGGCCAGCCTGACTGGTCCGCAATTGCGTGGCGTTGGCAACACAACAAAGGTCATGGCTATCTGGAAGTGATTTCACATCCTCATCAGATCAAGCTGGATGACCTGCATAATATAGATCATCAAAAAACTGAAATTGTGCGTAATACCGCACAATTTGTACACGGCTATACGGCTAACAATGTGCTGCTGACAGGCGCGCGCGGCACTGGTAAGTCATCTGTAGTAAAAGCTTTGTTAAGCCAGTTTTCCCAAGATGGTTTGCGCATCGTTGAAGTGGATAAACAAGACTTAACTGATTTACCGCAAATTACCGCGTTGTTGCGTACACGTGCAGAGCATTTTATTGTGTTTTGCGATGACCTGTCCTTTGAGGCTGGCGACGGTGG
>DIZU01000089.1:12735-14270 GCA_002429455.1 Methylotenera sp. UBA6020
CGCCCGGGTGATACCGTGGAAGAAAAAACGTCACTGTCTGATCGTTTTGGTATGTGGTTATCGTTTTATGCGTTCGATCAAGATGAATACCTGACGGTGGCAGCACAGTGGTTACGTCATTACGGTATTCCAGAGTTTGATGAAGAAGCGCGCCGCGCTGCATTGCAGTGGTCACACACCCGTGGTTCACGTAGTGGCCGGGCGGCATACCAGTTTGCGCGGGATTATGCGGGTAGAAAAAAGCTTGCACCGACTGATATTGGCGAACATTCATAGTGATAAATCATCCAGAACTTATTGTTTCCTTACCAGCAGCCAATATTACGCACGCCGCAGTGGGGGTGATTCAGCGTGATAATGGTTTGGTACTGTTGGCTGAACGGCCGGTTGGCAAGCCTTGGGCCGGTTACTGGGAATTTCCTGGCGGTAAAATAGAGATGGATGAAAGCCCTGAGCAGGCTTTAAAGCGTGAGTTGTTTGAAGAACTCGGCATCACCGCGACAATACTTTACCCATGGCTCACGCGGACGTTCGACTATGCAGCAAAGTACGATGCTGTAGGCAAGTTAGAAACCCCAGCTAAAACCGTAAAGCTTCATTTCTTTGTGGTGGTGGAATGGCAGGGCAAACCTTTTGGTTTGGAAAAGCAAACGATTAGCTGGCAAAACCCTGAAAAAGTAGCGGTTGCCCCGATGTTGCCGGCAAACGCACCGATATTTACTGCGCTGAGCTTACCCGCTATTTATGCCATTACCAATTTAAGTGAATTGGGTGAAACCATATTTTTTGAACGACTAAAAATCGCTTTGGAAAATGGTTTGATGATGATTCAAATACGGGAAAAGCAGCTTTCAGCCGAGGATTTACGGTTGTTTACTGAGCGTGTCATTGAGGTAGCAAGCCCATACGAAGCCAAAGTGTTCATTAATTCAGATTTGCCGTTGACCATTGAGTTAAGTGCAGCAGGTGTACATTTTACCGCGCAGGAGTTGATGCACTTACAAGCCCGGCCTGAGGGATTGTTATGTGGCGCATCTTGCCACAATGAGCAAGAGCTGGCGCAGGCTGAAGCGCTTGGACTGGACTATGTCATGCTGTCGCCTGTGCAAGCCACGCTTAGTCACGCGGATGCCAGCTCGCTAGGGTGGGAAAGTTTCAGTGATTTAATTGCAGATTACGCATTGCCAGTCTATGCGCTGGGTGGCATGCAAGTGGTTGATTTACATGCCGCTAGACTGCATGGTGCGCATGGTGTTGCTATGCAGCGTAGTATCTGGGGCAAATGTTAAAGTAATGCTGAATAATTAGTGGCTATGTGCGTCTGTACCAGTACTGTCATCTGCTGAAGACTGCACCTTTGCTTGGATATTTTGTTTGAACTCAATATTGCTTTTGTTTTTGCTGTCTTTGGTCTTGCGGTCTTTAATTGTATGGTCGTTAATTATACGGTCGTTAATTATAAAGTGCAGCACAAAATTCACTTGTTCACCCGCGGTCAGTGGTTTTTTTAAGTCAAATAACATCAAATGAAAGCC
>DIZU01000187.1 GCA_002429455.1 Methylotenera sp. UBA6020
CTCATTATCACAAATTGTTTTAGATCCCAGTTGCATGGATGATTACGACCCAAACTCCATGCCTGTGGCAAAAGCGCGGCAATTTATTAAACAGTTTTTAAATCCGGTAGCAGAATCTGAAATTTTGCCATTGCGTGAGAGTTTGGGACGGGTATTGTCCGTTGACATGTTATCGCTCTCCAACGTACCTAACTATGACAACTCAGCGATGGATGGTTATGCGTTCAATGCGGATGATATCAATGCAGACAATGCTACTCGCTTAAAACTGATAGGCACAGCTTTTGCTGGTAAAGCTTTTTCTGGCAGAATCACTCACGGCGAGTGCGTACGCATTATGACAGGTGCAGCGATACCAACCGGTGCGGATACCGTCATAATGCAAGAGAGAGTGGCAGTTGAAGACGACGTTATTACTTTTACCGAGCCGCCCAAACGGGCCATGAACGTGCGCTACGCAGGTGAAGATTTACAGCAAGGCCAAACCGTATTGGCTGCAGGCCATATGATGCGCCCGGCTGATTTAGGATTGATAGCTTCACTTGGCGTTGGCGAAGTAAGCGTATATCGCAAGCTCAAAGTCGCGTTCTTTTCCACAGGTGATGAGCTGGCGAGTGTTGGTCAGTCATTAACAACCGGCCAGGTTTACGATAGCAACCGCTATACGCTATATGGCATGTTGGCGCGCATGGGTGTGGAAATCATGGACATGGGGGCGATTGCCGATGATGCTGATTTACTTGAAAAAACACTGCTTGAGGCTTCCAGCAAAGCAGATGTGGTCATCACCAGCGGCGGCGTTTCGGTAGGCGAGGCAGATTACATGAAGCTGCTACTCGCCAAACATGGTCAAGTGGTATTTTGGAAAATCGCCATGAAACCAGGCCGCCCATTGGCTTATGGCAAAGTACAGGGAAATAAGACAAAAACAGCGCACTATTTCGGCCTGCCGGGTAATCCGGTTGCGGTCATGGTCACATTCTACCAATTTGTGCGAGAAGCCATGCTGGTGTTAATGGGACAAGCCAGCCCGGCGCCGCTGCCTATGTTCAATGTCGTGTGTACTGCGAACATTAGAAAACTGACTGGCCGCACCGAATTTCAGCGCGGAATATTGTTTGCTGATGCCGATGGCACATGGAAAGTGCAACCTACAGGCTCTCAGGGTTCGGCCATTTTGAGCTCTATGTCACTGGCCAATTGCTTTATCGTACTAGATGAATCTATTGGTAACCTTGATGCAGGAGCGATAGTGCAAGTACAAGTATTGGATGGCATTGTTTAATAGATTCATTAGATGACACGCCTGGATGGAATATTTAGCTGCATCAACCTATTGGCTGTACTCAGCCAATAATAATTGTCATTCAATAAGTTATCAGCCTTGTTGTATAATTTTCTGTTTGGTTTAATACTTCTCATAACTTATATTTTTAATCACTTTGGTTTACTCTTAATGGGCTTTCCCCTGCTTTGAACATCGCTGTTAAACACTCCTCCTCTAATCAAAATACGCTCATTTGGGCATTGATCTGCTCCGTCCTGCTGCATGTCGTACTCGCAGTGGTGATTCCAAACGTCAAGTTCGATAACGTCAAAAAACCCGATACTTTAGAAGTTGAGCTGGCCAACAAGCCTGAACCGCCGCCAGTGGTTAAACCCGAGCCCATTCAACCTGAGCCGGTTAAGCCAAAAATCGAGCCCAAGCCAATCGTCAAGCAGTTAACAACACCAACGATCATAAAAAACGAACCTACTTCACACCAGCCGCCACCAACGCCAACTGAAGTCATTGCAGCTCCCCCAAAACCAGATACAGCACCCTCACCCGTGCCCCCTGCGCCGGTGGTGATACCTGAACCACCAAAACCCGTTGGCCCGAGTCAGGCCGATATGTCCGCTGCGCGCGATAGTTACGGCAATACATTGTGGGAGGCGATTGGCAAGTACAAACAATACCCAAAAATTGCGCAAATGCGTGGCTGGCAAGGTGACGTGATCGTGGAACTACAACTTGATGGTAACGGTAAACTAAAGTCTAAAAAAATCCTTAAAGGTAGCGGTTACGATATTCTGGATAAACAAGCATTAGACATGGTAGAAAAGGCCGCACCTTTCCCAGTGCCGCCCGAAGCCTTGCGTGGCAGCAACTTCACCATTAAAGTGCCGATACCATTCAAGCTTGAAGAACAGTAATCTACAGGTGTGTTAGACCGCTGTGTTTAAAAAAAATAAATCCTTAAAAGACTTACTGCTCATTCATGAGCTTGCATTCATCTTACTCATTATTCTAGCCGCTGCTGCAGGTGCCATCGGTATTCATCTATGGGGAAAATCTAGCCAAGAAGCCAGTCGCATTAGCTTACTAGTCACTGAAGTGCAACAAACCCGGGGCGATTTGTATCGGCAAATGAAGGAACTGTTTGATGCCTATTTTTTGGAAGACTTAAACGCACGGGCTGAATATAACAACTTTACAGTGTCGGTTGAAAAGCACTTTGCCCAGTTAAAAAAAATTACTGTAGGCAAGGCAGAAACAGCTGCAATCAACGATCTTCACGCTAGCTATAAAGAGTTTGTCTTTGAAACCTCTGCGTTATTTGACCAAAAGCCGCAGAGCATTAACACCGAGGTGATAAAACATGCCTTAAATACGGGCTTGGAAACCGGGCTTTTTAAGCGATACGAAGTGATTCTTGCACACACCGAGCGACTACTCAGTCAAAAACAAATTGAACTTGATCGTCAGCTCAACGATACCAAGCGCACCTCAACCATCTTGTTAGTGATTCCCCTGATATTAGCCGTTCTACTGTTGATCTTCTCCAGACTATTTTTGAAACGTGCCATCGTAAAACCTATCGAAGGTGTTTTGAAGGCTACCTCAGAAATCAGCACAGGCAATCTAACCCACCGGGCGCCTGAAGAAGGCGTGCAGGAATTAGCCTCCGTATCAAAAGCCATCAATGAGATGGCTGACAAATTAATCATCAGCCAAGAAACTTTGATACGTACAGAAAAACAAGCCGCACAAGGCTTATTAGTACCGATGCTGGCACATAACATTCGCAATCCATTGGCTAGTATTCGGGCGACTGCGCAGGTAATGGACGGCCCTGAGCACGATACTGAAACGCGAGACTCTTTGGTGGGTATTATTAACACCGTGGACAGGCTGGAACGCTGGACTGGTGCGCTACTGGCTTACCTGCACCCACTGAAACCTCAACCCACCGTTACCAGAATACAGGATATTGTAGAGGGTGCTTTGGAGCCGCTTCAGCAAAAAATAAAAGAAAAATCTATTCAGCTCACTATGCCAACTTGGCCAAAAAATGGTGAAATAAAATATGACGCTATTTTCACTGATCAGCATCTACTAGAACAAGTTATCTATAATTTATTATTAAATGCCATTGATGCCTCTAATCAGGCGAGCAGCATCGACATTGAGCTTGAAATAACCCCGCACAAACTTATCCTACGGCTGCTAGACCATGGCTGTGGCATGCCCTTCACACCAGATCCAAGCGCCATGAGTGCGCCCACCACAAAAAGGTTCGGCACCGGCTTAGGCATTCCGTTCGCTTTTAAGGTGTGTGATGCGTTGGGTGGCGAGCTAAAATTTACAACCAGGCCTGAAGGTGGCACGGTCATCTCGATCTCGCTCCCTAAAAATCTTGACCTCTGACAAAGCTGAATTTACCCTACACATAAAAGCCATGCCTACCATGGTTTAGCCGTTAAAAGTGCAAAGTTATAAATATTGTCATTTTCATGACATATCCTCTTGCCTTAATAAGGCTTTTTATCAACAATGTAGCTATACCATGATGAATACTTCAATGCTTAACCTACCAGTTCCAGACTTTCAGTTGCCAGCGACTAGCGGCAAGAACTTTCAACTTTCCGAATACCTTGGAAAAAACGTGGTCATCTACTTTTACCCCAAAGATTCAACGCCTGGTTGCACTACGCAAGGCATGCAATTCAGGGATACGTATGCCGATTTTCAAAAGCACAATACTGAGATCTTTGGCGTATCGCGTGACAGCTTAAAATCTCATGAGAACTTCAAAGCAAAATTCACCTTTCCCTTCGAGTTACTCGCCGATACCGAAGAGTTAGCTTGTTCACTATTTGGCGTAATGAAAATGAAAAACATGTATGGCAAACAGGTGCGCGGTGTTGAGCGCAGTACGTTTATCATAGATAAAAACGGAACCTTAGTAAAAGAGTGGCGTGGTGTTAAAGTTGAGGGACACGCTGCAGAAGTGCTCAATTTCATTCAAACACTTTGATAGAAAGTAATTTTATGGCTAAAAAACAAACTGGTGCCGCTAAACTTTTCGTCCTAGATACTAATGTGTTAATGCATGATCCTTCCAGCCTGTTTCGCTTTGAAGAACATGACATTTACCTGCCAATGGTGACGTTAGAAGAGCTTGATAATAATAAAAAAGGCTTAACTGAGGTCGCGCGTAATGCGCGCCAAGCCAGCCGTAATTTAGAGGAAATTGTAGGCACCGATTTAATCAACCTTGAGCTTGGCTGCCCACTGGCCATCAACGGTAACAAACATGTCACTGGGCGACTGTTTTTGCAAACCAATCAAGTCACGGTTGAATTACCCGGGCTAGCTGGTAGTAAGGCAGACAACCAAATTCTAGGCGTGGTAATCGACTTACAAAAAAGCCATCCGAATCGCCAAGTAATATTAGTCAGCAAAGATATCAACATCCGCATCAAAGCACGCGCGATGGGCATGCCAGCAGAAGATTATTTCAATGACAAAGTATTAGAAGATACCGATCTTTTATACAGTGGCATGAAAGAACTGCCTGGCGACTTTTGGGATAATCACAGCAAAGCAATGGAGTCTTGGCAAGATTCAGGTCGCATGTTCTACCGACTCACAGGGCCGCTCTGTAAAACGTTTCTTATCAATGAATTTGTCTTTTACGAGTTTGAAAAACCTTTCCATGCCATGGTACGTAGCGTGGAAGGCAATACGGCGGTATTAGAGGTCGTCAAAGATCATCTACAATCTAAACACAATGTTTGGGGCATTACCGCGCGTAACCGTGAACAGAATTTTGCACTCAATTTGTTGATGGACCCAGAAATAGATTTTGTCAGCTTGTTAGGGCAAGCGGGTACTGGTAAAACTTTACTGACGCTGGCCTCAGCGCTCACACAGGTGTTAGATAAAAAAATATATTCTGAAATTATCATGACCCGTGTCACCGTACCGGTAGGCGAGGATATTGGCTTTTTACCGGGTACTGAAGAAGAAAAAATGGCTCCTTGGATGGGTGCGCTAGAGGACAATTTAGATGTGCTCAATAAATCTGATGATGAAGCGGGTGATTGGGGACGGGCCGCAACGCAAGACTTAATTCGCAGTCGTATCAAAGTAAAATCGCTCAACTTCATGCGTGGCCGCACATTTTTACATAAATTCCTGATTATCGACGAAGCACAGAACTTAACGCCCAAACAGATGAAAACGCTTATCACCCGTGCAGGTCCTGGCACGAAAGTAGTTTGCCTAGGCAATATCGCACAAATTGATACGCCCTATTTGACCGAAGGTAGTTCAGGGCTTACCTATGTCGTCGATCGATTCAAAGGCTGGGGGCATAATGGGCATGTCACCTTACTGCGTGGCGAGCGCTCACGTTTGGCTGACTTTGCTGCTGAAGCTTTGTAGACGGCATGCGTAAAGGATTTTATACTTTACTCGCTGCACAGTTTTTATCAGCACTTGCAGATAATGCTTTGCTGTTTGCAGCGATTGCTTTATTACAACAAATGCATGCACCTGATTGGCATAAGCCATTATTGTTGCAGTTTTTTGTTATTTCCTACATTGTCCTTGCACCTTTTGTTGGCTCATTTGCTGATGCACTACCAAAAGGTCGGGTAATGTTTATTTCAAATGGCATCAAATTTGTTGGCAGTCTTGCCATGATATTTGGCATGCCGCCACTATATGCTTATGGCATTGTTGGTATAGGCGCTGCCGCATATTCACCGGCAAAATACGGCATATTGACCGAGTTATTACCCCCAAATAAGCTTGTCAGCGCCAATGGCTGGATGGAAGGTTCAACAGTAATCGCCATTATTTTAGGCGCTATTATTGGTGGAAAAATGGCAAGCATTGATCCGCAGGGCGCCATAATAGCAATTACCGCCCTGTATTTAGCTGCAGCGGGATTTAACGTGTTCATCCCCAAACTACCAATTGACCATACAATCGCCAAAAAAAGTCTGTTGTTTATTCTGAGTGACTTTTATCAATCATTTATCGTGCTATGGCGCGACCCACAGGGTCAGGTTTCACTGGCAGTGACTACATTGTTTTGGGGTGCAGGTGCAACCTTAAGGCTAGTGGTCATCGCTTGGGCTTCAGTATCGCTTAGCTTGGGATTAGATTACGCAACGCAACTGACGGCCACCGTGGCATTAGGCGTTGCATTGGGATCGGTGATTGCAGCACGCTACATTACGCTTGAAAACTCTGTGAAGGTACTCCCCGCGGGCATTGTAATGGGGCTGCTGGTCATTGCGATGGTGTGGGTGACAGAATGGCACGTAGCCGCTGTGCTATTGTTTATAATAGGCGTGCTCAGCGGGTTTTTTGTAGTACCACTCAATGCCTTACTGCAACACAGAGGACACTTACTCATTGGCGCAGGCCACTCCATTGCTGTACAAAATTTCAATGAAAACCTAGGCATTTTGATACTGAGTGGCGCCTATACACTGATGGTAAAAGCGCATTTACAGATCAATCATATCGTAGTGATTTTTGGTTTGTTCGTCATCATCACCATGAGTATGATTAACCGACTGTACCGTAATCAGATACAAACACCGACCACTTAAACTGGGTCAATTAAAAAAGCCCCGACAGATTTATCAACAAATCTGTCGGGGCTTTTTACGATCATAAAACTAATCGTTAATGTCGCTTAACTTGTCTAATGCAGTTTCACTTGTGCTTCTGTACGTCGAGTAATCAAACGTGCAAGTGTTTGCAACGCCATGCTCCAAACACCGTGCAAGGCCATCAGATGCATTTTATATAATGACTGGTACATAATTCGAGCAAACATACCTTCAATAAATAGACTCCCACCGGTAATTGAACCCATTAGGTTCCCCACGGTGCTATAGCGCCCTAAATTTACCAAAGAACCATAATCGCGATAAGTAAATTGCGGCAACTCTTTTTTACCTGCTACACGGCATTTAACAGTTTTAACCAATAGAGAAGCCTGTTGATGCGCAGCCTGTGCCCGAGGCGGCACTGTATTATCCGCATGACCTGTCCATGGACAAGCCGCACAGTCGCCAAATGCAAAGATATTTTCGTCTAATGTTGTCTGTAATGTACGATTCACCACCAACTGATTAATACGGTTCGTTTCTAAACCATCAATTTCACGTAAGAAATCAGGCGCCTTAATACCTGCAGCCCAAACCACTAATGCAGATGGAATAAAACGACCACTATGCGTATAAACACCCTTGTCTGTCACTTCAGTAACACGCTCACCCGTATAAAGATGTACGCGCAGCTTTCTAAGTTCTAAATCAACTGAATTAGAGAGCTTAGGCGGTAACGCAGGTAATACACGATCACTTGCTTCTATCAATGAGATTTTAATATCCCGGTCTGGATCAATTTTGTCTAGTCCATAAGCGGCTAGTTCGCGCGTTGTGTTATGCAACTCCGCTGAAAGCTCTACACCAGTTGCCCCGGCGCCCACTATCACCACCTCTAGCTGACCAGCCTGCACAGGCTCCACTTGGGTTTGTGCTCGCACCAAGGCATTATGTAAACGACGGTGAAATTTCTCGGCTTGATCTTGTGTATCCAATGCAATGGAGTGTTCACGCGCTCCTTTAATACCAAAATCATTGGTAGTACTACCAACCGCAATAATAAGCGTATCGTATTTAAATACTCTTCTAGGGATCACCTCAACACCGTCTTCATCAAAATATGGCGCGATGGTAACTTCTTTTTTGGCTTGATTCAGGCCATCCATGCTACCTAGACGAAAACGAAAATGATGCCAGTGCGCTTGTGCCATGTACTCAAGCTCATGCTTATCAGGATTCATACTGCCTGCTGCAATTTCATGCAGCAGAGGCTTCCAGACATGCGTTCTGCTACTGTCAATCAGCGTAATCTGTGCTTTACCTTTACGACCCAAAGAGTCTCCAAGTTTAGTTGCCAGTTCTAAACCACCTGCGCCACCACCGACGATGACTACATGATGTAAGTCATTTTGCTTGTTTTTATCCACAATATCCTACTCAATACTCAAAATATCATTATCTTAAAATGAAAACGCGCCTGCTGGTTTCAGCAAGCGCGCTTTAAAGCCAATCAAACAATTACTCGTTACCAGTAATTTTACTCATACTACGTATCCAGGAAATCACTTTCAACAGCTCATCTGGGGTGATACCATTTTTCGGATCAGTTGGATCCATCAAGCCAATTCCTTTTGCACCCATACCACCATTCGTACCATGCCAAACAGTTTCAAACATACCCTTATTGGTCGCATCTTTAGGATAACGGAAGTCAGGACCGGTTAAGCCAGGACCCACTTGGCCTTTAGCTTCTGGGCCATGACACTGTGTGCAAGAGTATAACTGAAATATTTTTTTACCCTTTGCAATCGCTTCAGGATTGCCTACATACGTATTTTTACCAGTCGTCATAAACTCTTTAGCCGCTGGCGTATCAAATAAAGCGGCGTCAATCACCAATGGTTTGCTATCTTGAGTAGTCACAAAGTCTAGCATTTTTCCGCTACCTGCCACAGGCGACACTGGATCTGCGGCCCCAGTATTTGCATCTTTTTTGTTACATGCACTTAAAGCTACCAACATTAGCATTAAGAATAAATTGAACTTCATTCTACTCATTCTGACTCTCCAGGTTCTAAATTTTGAATTAAATTAGCCATTCTTTGTCATGGCTTTATTGTTTGGCAGCATAAAAAACGGCTACTGTAATTATACAGTAGCCGTCTAAGATATTACAGTATGTAACAGCGCTTAGCTGAAACCGACCTTAGTCTAACCAAGGTGTTTCACCACCGCCTTTATACTGAGTACGTAACCAACCAATGATTTTTAAGATTTCATCGGTTGATAAGTTTTCAGGGTTACCTAGTTGTTGATGCCATGCAAACATACCACCATTACTACCACCAGAAATCGTTTCAAACATCCCTTTATCAGTAACATGCTTGGCATATTGCCATGTACTATCCGTAATAGAAGGACCAACCTGACCACCAGCGTTAGGGCCATGGCACTGTGTGCATGACATGTAACCAAATTTCTTTTTACCGGCTTTTG
This sequence comes from Methylotenera sp. UBA6020, assembly GCA_002429455.1. Taxonomy (GTDB): domain Bacteria; phylum Pseudomonadota; class Gammaproteobacteria; order Burkholderiales; family Methylophilaceae; genus Methylotenera. Next base: position 9,394 of record DIZU01000187.1, read on the forward strand.
CAGCTTCTGGGTCTTTTGCAAAGGCTTTTGTGTACGGATTAATACAAGTCTCTAGAAACTCTTTTGCTTGTGGCGTATCGGTTTCTACTACTTTAACACCTAGTGGGCTACCGTCTTTTGTTGATACTAAATTGCAAGCCGCGCTTGCTTGTGTAGATAGAGTTAAACCTACAAATCCAAGCATTGAAATTAACAACGCTGCTCTAATTGCTTTATTGCCTAACATGTCATCTCCTAATGTAATGAATTAGCTACGGTCATACATGCTAGCGCATTATTGAACGTGTCTTCATTTAACGTAGTTAATATTTAATTGGTTGACGCATCAACTTTAAATAATCCTCACATTTTACTATGTTTATTGTACTGCGTCACCGCCTGTTACCTTTTGATGTTGCTTACTATCTTGGCGATACACCTTCATAACGCTGTCGCCATCTACTACAGGTACATGCGGGATACCATAGTCATCTAAAATCTTGTTGATTTTGTCTTGGTTTCTGTCAATAGCAGCGTCAATTTCTGTAGCACGATCTTTATCTTTATGGCGCACGCCTACTGAAATATTCCAATATTCTTTACCTTTTGCATTGGTAGTTTCGTACTCAGGAATCAGTTTAACAACCAATGGGATTTTGGCTTGTTTGGCATAATATCCACCGATAGGGCCCCATAGAACAGCTACATCGATATCACCTTTCACAAGGTCGTCAATCATGTAACCAGGTGGTAAGTTAAGGTCGCGCTGCATACGGTAAGGTCTGGCATTAGCCATTAAGTTGTGGTCATTCAAGGGAATTGTGGCTGTGCTTTGACCCACAATACCAATGCGGACCTTTTTCAGATCAGGGCTATCCCAGTCAGTAATGTTATAACCGCTATCTTTGCGATAAACAAATACGTTACCAGAACGATAATATGGTTTGCTTGTGCGCAAGGCATCAAAATCAGAACTGACGCCCATAATGATGTCACAACGATTTGCATTGATTGTATTTCTTAGAAAGCCTTGGCGATTATATGCATAAGTATAAGAAAGTTTTTTGCCTAAATCTTTTGCTAACAATTCAGCAATTTTATCTTCAAAACCTTCTTGTTTATTATTGGAATGCGGTAGCTGATCAGGGTCAGCACAGACTTTAAATTCGGTTGGGTCAGGTACGCGTCTCAGTTCACCTATACGTCCTTCATCTGGATTAAGTGATGGAATATCTGGGTCTGCAGCATAGCTCATACTTATATTCGTTAGTATCGCCATTAGGACAATCAATCCCAAACTTTTCATAGCAGGTTTATACATTATCTTTCCTTATCATCGAATATGCGGCTTGAATAATTATCGCCACTACTAAGAGGTGGTAATAATTAAAAAGTTCTTACAATTGGTTACATAAGCAACTATTAATCCTTCAATTAGACAGCCATTGTACCCAATTTTTTGCGAAATCAGGTATTTATTCCTCATTAGAGCATCATTGAGTGCACCGTGATTTACTTCATTTTTAGCTTATTTAGATATAAAAAAACACCCCGACGAATCGGGGTGTTTTATTTGAACTAACTCAGTAGTTAGCTAATAAATCATTGTCCGAAGACGTTGAATTATAGGCTGAATACTGTTAATGAACCGCCGCCAGGAGCAGCGTTGTATTTAGTTAATTCTTTGTAACCACCAGCAGCACCAAGTGCGTCTGTGTCGTTAGTCATACCAAGGTTCATCGCAACGCCAGCCCAACCACCGATACCTGAAAGCACGCCAACGTATTGTTTACCTTTGTTACCATATGTAAATGCATTACCAATCACGCCAGAACCAACTTGGAATTTCCAAAGTTCTTTACCTGATTGTGCATCAACAGCCTTGAACCAACGATCAAGAGTTCCGTAGAACACTAGGTTTGAAGCAGTTGTTAAAGCACCACCCCAAGCAGAGAATTTCTCTTTGTTGTACCAAACTTTTTTGTTGGTCATTGGATCATAAGCGCCGAAGCCACCCATAACACCGTCAGGACCAGCAAACATAGTTAGAGTAGCACCAACCCATGGTTGACCTGCAACGTATTTAGACTCAACTGGCTCGTATGTCATACATACATGGTTCAATGGAACATACATCAAACCAGTTTTTGGTGAGTAAGCTGCTGGTTGTTGATCTTTAACACCTAATGCAGCTGGGCATACGCCTTTAGCATTGTAGTCTTGGTGAGTTGAGCCTGAAGCAGTTTTGTTTGGTACACCTGTTTTCATATCTACACTAGTTGCCCAGTTAACAAATGGGTGTGCTTTTTCAGCCGCAATCAATGAACCTGTATGTGCATCCCAAGTGTACATGAAACCGTTACGATCCGTATGGAATGCGTATGTTTTGCCACCTTTGTCGAACAAGATTACTTCGTTAATACCATCATAATCCCACTCATCATGTGGAGTCATTTGCATGCCCCATTTTGCAACGCCTGTGTCTAAGTCACGAGCAAAAACAGTCATAGACCATTTGTTATCGCCTGGACGGACATCTGGGTTCCAAACTGATGGGTTACCTGTTCCGTAATATACTAAGTTTGTACGTGCATCATACGGCCACCAGCCCCATACAGAGCCACCACCATGTTGCCAACCATCTTTAACAGCTTGTGGTTTCAACCATGTACGTGTACCAAGTTCTTTTTCGCCGATTTTTAATTCACTAGCTGGAAGAGCTTTGAAAGAACCACCCGTTTTGTTACCACCGTTCACATCAGCGTAAACTGATAATGCGCTGTATTGTGGGTTTTCTTTGTTGAAATCAGCACCGATTAACATTTCAGCATCTGGACCTGTTGAATATGCTTTCCATGCCAATGAACCGTCTTTGATGTTGTACGCAGCTAAGAAGCAACGAACACCAAATTCAGCACCTGAACAACCTGTTAATACTTTATCTTTACGAACTTGTGGTGCATTGGTATTAGTAGCGCCGACTTTTGGGTCGTTTACTAATACTGACCATACTTTAGCACCAGTTTTAGCGTCTAAAGCAACCAAGTTACCATCATTTTGTTGTAGATAGATTTTACCGTCACCGTAGCCTAGACCACGTGAAACGTTATCGCAACATAGTACAGCTTGTACTGATGGATCTTGTTTTGGGAAATATGACCAAACGATTTTTTGATTGTCGTTTAAGTCAAGAGCGTATACGTTGTTTGGGAATGCTGTATGTACATACATCATGTTACCAACAACTACTGGTGAACCTTCGTGACCACGGTTTACACCTGTAGCGAATGTCCATGCTGCTTTAAGGTTTTTTACGTTACCTTTGTTAACTTGAGCCAAGCTACTGTGTGCTTGGTTCATGTAGCCGCCACGTGGGTCAGCCCAGTTATTTGGGTTTGCAATTGCTGCTTCTTGATCTGCTGCTGCTGATGCGACTAATGGCATTGCCACTGTTAAACCTGCAACTAAGCCAAGTGCTAACTTGATTTTGTTGATTTGCATATTAATCTCCAAAGTTAAACTACTAAGGGTTTATAAAAATAATGTCACTTATTTGCTAAGGTTTTAGCTTGTTAAAGTTTTTGATGTGTTCCCAAAATTTTTTAACTATTATTTATAGCAACTAATCGAAACTATTTTCCATCACACTTTCATGTGCGTACAGAACTATATTCCAGTCGCTCACGAATTGCAATATATTAGTTACAATTTATTTACAATTGGCCTTACTTTTATATAAATAAGTGTTTTGACCATTGTTGCATAATGCTAAAATATACAATAATATCATTTATAA
>DIZU01000059.1:0-25394 GCA_002429455.1 Methylotenera sp. UBA6020
GCTGAAGTTTTGAGTTTGCTGATATTTTGATTGGCGATTAGTACTGTGCCGCTAGTTGGCCGTTCAATGGCCGCAATCAGTTTAAGCAAGGTGCTTTTACCCGCACCCGAATGACCTGTCACAAATACCAATTCACCCGCTTGAATACTCAGGCTGACATTTTTCAATGCCTCATTGCTGCCCGGGTAGCGCTTAGTCACTTGTTCAAATTGAATCATGCTTGGATTATATCGCTAAATATGCTGATAGGCCGATTTTGTAGGGTTTGCAAACAAAGTTTGCGAACCAGTGCCACGGTGGGCAAATAGAGTCGTTTTGCCCACCCTACCTTGCTGGGCCAAGTTGAGTGATAAGCCCTTTTTTTACACAAAATAGTTAGTGAAATAGTTCCAATCGATCCAGAGTGGCATCGAGGGATTCTATAACTCGCTTCTCAACACGGCGACGAATCTCCAGTTTTTCTTGGTCACTGTACTCATCGAAATTGTCTTTTATTAGCAGGTCATTGGAGCTTTTAGGCTCACAGGGACCACGCTGGGCATTCATCCATTCCCAGCCGACCTTCTTGTCACTCTGCAAATCATAGACTTCAACCAGGAAAACTGTGTAAACACAGGTGCTGGGTTTACCGAAAAAATAACGTGTCTGTAACCCGTACCCAGGGTAAAAAAACGGATAGTTTTCTGAAACAACAGGGGTAACGAGAAGGAGGCTATCATACCCAAGCGGCTTTACTCGCTCGATGACTTTATTTGGAATGGTGTTAATCGTGTAAGGGCTGCTACCATCGAGAGGGGTGAAAAAGTCTGTTTGTACTTCTGTGGCTAGGAATCCTTGCTTGTTTAAACGCTCAACTAAATGGCTAGCTGCTTGGTGATTGATCTGCCAACCTTTCACATCTGTTTGAGTGATCTTGTTGGTAAATATAGTAGTTCCCACAATATTGTGATGAAAGTTGTTTCCAAGCTCAGACACTATGGCAATCTTTTTCTTTTGCAGAGTGTAATCTTTCTGGATGGGGCCGGGTCCAACACAAGCTTCTAGTAGAAGGCTTGATCCTATGATTAGTAGCTAAAAATAGTTGTTTCATGGGTTCTCTTAATATTGAATTTGTTTTAAATGGTTGTCAGTACCGCTTTAAGTCAGAGCTTTTCATTTATCTAACATAAAGTAGTCGTCCTAATTGACGTTTTTAATTCCATCAATTTAAGACGTTGCACTTGGTTTTTGACTGCGCCAGAATTACTCATCAATCATCGCATCAATAAACTCACTCGCATTAAATGGTCGTAAATCATCAATTGCCTCACCGATGCCAATGTAGCGAATAGGAATAGGGCGTGCTTCAGCAATTGCCGCAATTACGCCACCTTTAGCTGTGCCGTCTAATTTGCTTAGTACCAGGCCAGTAACCCCTAAGGCATCATCAAAGGTTTTAACTTGTGTTACTGCATTCTGGCCAGTATTGGCATCTAGTACTAATAACACTTCATGCGGCGCACCGGGTAGGGCTTTATCCATCACGCGTTTTACTTTGGCAATTTCATCCATCAAATGCATTTGCGTGGGTAGTCTGCCGGCGGTATCTGCCAATACGATATCGATATTTTTAGCGCGCGCGGAGTTGATTGCATCAAACATCACCGCCGCGGCGTCACCACTGGTTTGCGAAACGACATGCACATTGTTACGCTCACCCCATATTTGTAATTGCTCGCGAGCGGCAGCTCTAAAAGTATCACCGGCGGCAATCAGTACAGATTTACCTTCTGCCTGAAACGCATAGGCAAGTTTGCCGATTGTGGTAGTTTTACCTGCGCCATTCACACCAGCCAGCATAATGACAAAAGGCTTGTGTTGACTGGTGTCTAATGGTTTCTGTAATGGCGTTAATAAGTCAGATAATGCCTCTTTTAAGGCGGTTTTAAGTTGCAGGGTATCGTCTAAACTTTGCCTTTTAACGCGGTTTTTTAAGTCGGCTAATAAGTTTTGTGTCGCATTCACACCCACGTCGGAGGTGAGCAAAATGGTTTCGAGTTCTTCATAGACCTCGGCATCAATTTTCCCGCCACCAAACAGGCTTGCCAGTTGATTGCCAAGTTGCTTACGCGTTTTGGTCAGGCTTTGTTTCAGGCGTTCAGCAAAGCTGGGCTGCGCGCTTGGCGTGGCGTTAAGCTTGTCGTCAGCTACTGGAGGTTTTTTGAAAATATTAAACATAAGGATGCATTGAATAGAATGCATTGTATTTTAGCGTAAACTTGTACGCTTGCGTGCTGGCATGCACAATGAAGTCCAAATTGAAGGCAAAACACCAGAACTAAATCAGCTTTAGTTCGGTCATTGGCTAAGAGCTTGTCATTTAAGTGATGGGCTCATTTGAGTCAGTAGTGCTATTAGTTTGTGTAGGGCTCGTTTTAAGAACGGGCCATCTATTTCAGAAAGTATCTATGTTTCAGAAAGTACCTAATTTTAGAAAGTACCTAGGGTAATGATAAAAAAAACAGCAATGGTAAAAAAAATACTCATCGTTTGCGCATTCATACCCAGTTTGTTGAGCGCAGTTGCATACGCCAACACAATAGAAGAATTCGAACTTAAAAACGGCTTAAAAATTGTTGTACAAGAGGATCACCGCTCACCAGTGGTGGTATCACAGGTTTGGTACCGTGCCGGTAGTATGGATGAGGTGAATGGTAAAACTGGTGTAGCGCATGTGCTGGAGCACATGATGTTCAAAGGCACCAAGCGGGTTAAAGCCGGGCAATTTTCACGGTTAATTGCTGCGGCTGGCGGTAAAGAAAATGCATTTACAGGCGCGGACTACACTTGCTACTTTCAGCAGCTTGAAAAGTCGCATTTGCCGTTGTCTTTTGAGTTGGAAGCTGATCGCATGGCTAACTTGCAATTGACCAAAGAGGAATTTGATAAAGAAATTAAAGTCGTCATGGAAGAGCGCCGCTGGCGGACTGACGACAAGCCGCAATCTAAAGTGAACGAAGCTTTTCAAGGCACTGTTTACCACGCCCATCCTTATTCACGCCCGGTCGTTGGCTTTATGAATGATCTTGAAAACATGACCTATGAAGATGCCCGCGAGTGGTATCACACTTGGTATGCCCCCAATAACGCCACCTTGGTGGTGGTGGGCGATGTGAAGGCGCAAGAGGTATATAAACTGGCCGAGCAGTATTTTGGCAAAGTGAAAGCCAAAGTATTGCCGGCACGTAAACCACAAGTTGAGCCTGCACAAATTGGTGAGCGTCGTGTAATAGTCAAGGCGCCAGCCAAATTACCATACTTGCTGATGGGCTACCATGTGCCTGCGGTGGTCAACCCTGATACCGATTGGGAGCCCTATGCGTTGGAAGTGCTGGCTGGGGTGCTGAGCGGTAACCCAGCTGCGCGCCTTAACCAAAAACTGGTACGTGAAACACAATTGGCGATTGATGCGAGTGCGGGCTACGATCTGTTATCACGGGGTCGATTAAGCATATTTGAGTTGGATGCTACGCCTAGTGAAGGTAAAACAGTCGCGGAGCTTGAGACTGCTTTATTGCAACAAATTGAAAAAATTAAGGAATCAGGTGTGACTGTTGAAGAGCTAGACCGTGTGAAAGCGGGCGTCATTGCTGCAGATGTATATCAACGTGACTCTATGTTTTATCAAGCGATGCAAATAGGGACGGTGGAAACCATTGGTTTTTCATGGAAAATTTTGCAAGACTATCCTGGTAAGTTACGCGCCGTAACGCCGGAACAGGTGCAAGCGGTAGCTAAAAAATACTTGCTACAAGACAATCTAACTATTGCAACACTGGACCCACAACCGCTTGATCCGAATGCGAAACCACAGGGTAAGCCGCACGTCCATTAAGCTATCGCTTAGGGTGCAAATCATAAGATTTGAATTTTTGAAGAACTTTAGGGTAATTGCCAATGAATGTGAAGAATATTAAAAACATATTAGTACTTGGTTTAGCTCAGCTTTCATTAGGTGCTTCTTTGGCATTTAGTGCTACTTTGTTGTTTAGTACAAGTGTCGAAGCCGGTGTCAAAATTCAGCACTGGCAAACGTCTACAGGTGCTGAAGTATATTTTGTTGAAGACCATGACTTGCCGATTGTAGACATCAGTGTTAATTTTGCAGCAGGTAGCGCACATGATCCCGCTGAAAAATCTGGGGTGGCCGGGATCACTAGGCACCTGATGACGCTAGGCGCAGCGGGCATGAGCGATGAGGTGATAGCCAATAAAATGGCGGATATTGGCGCTATTCTAAGTGGTGAATTGGATGCTGATCGTGCTGCATTCAAGCTACGCACGTTAAGCAGTGAGCGCGAACAGGCACAGGCCCTTGACGTATTCACCAAGGTGTTACAAAAACCAGACTTTCCTGAAGCTGTGCTTAACCGTGAAAAAGCCCGCATTATTTCAGGCTTGCAAGAATCTGCCACACAACCGGAGAGTATTTCAAATAAAGCATTTATGGCTGCGCTGTATGGCAAGCATCCATACAGTTTGGATGAAAGCGGTGAAGTAGAGTCAGTTAGCAAAATTAAACGTGAGGATTTACAGGATTTTTATGGTAAATATTATGGCGCAAAAGGCGCAGTAATTGCCATGATGGGTGATTTGACCCGTGAGCAAGCCAACAACATTGCCGAAAATATTATCAGTGGTATGCCTAACACTGCCGGTGTAATGCCAATACCAGCCGTAGAGTTACCTACTAAACCAAGTGAGCAGCGCATTGCACATCCTGCGTCACAATCGCATATTTTATTGGGCTATCCTGGTATTAAACGTGGCGACCCAGATTCATTTCCACTTTATGTCGGCAACTACATTTTAGGCGGTGGCGGTTTTGTGTCGCGCTTAACGGAGGAGGTGCGTGAAAAGCGCGGCTTAGTCTATAGCGTATATAGCTACTTTATGCCCATGGCTGAGTTAGGGCCTTTTCAAATTGGCTTGCAAACCAAAAAAGACCAAGCGGATGCTGCGCTTAAGTTGGTACGTGAAACCTTGAATAAATTTCTTAAAGATGGCGTGACTGAATCTGAGCTAAAGGCTGCCAAAGCGAACATTATTGGTGGCTTTCCAATGCGCATCGACAGCAACAGTAAGATTCTAGATTATTTAGCAATGATTGGTTTTTATAAACTACCGCTCAACTATCTTGATGAGTACAACAGTAACGTCGCTAAAGTGACAACGGCACAGATTAAAGAGGCATTTAATCGACGCATCAAGCCAGAGGATTTTGTGACAGTGATAGTGGGGGACCCTAACGCTAAGTAGTTACTTCAAGCTGCATTCAAAGGAATACTTCGTACCGTACGCTCTGCAACCCTCTGCCCTTCCTTTGAATGCAGCTTGAAATTAGTTGTAGTTTGAATTAGTAGTAAAATGCAGATCTATCGAAGAAAATAATACTGCATAAACATGGCTGAAAAAAAATTAAATACGGTACGCATCAATGCTGGTGAATGGCGTAGCCGCCTAATTAAATTTCCTGATGCTGAAGGCTTGCGACCTACACCTGAACGCGTACGGCAAACTTTATTTAACTGGTTAGGGCAGGATTTAACGGGGTTGACGTGCCTGGATTTATTTGCCGGCACAGGGGTGATGGGATTTGAGGCGCTGTCACGTGGCGCAGCGGCGGTAACGCTGGTAGAGAAGTCCATGCCTGCTTATAAAGCTTTACTTGAGAATAAGCGGTTACTAAAAGCAGAACAGGCGCTGATTCTGCATCAAGATGCGCTGCAGTTTTTAAGTGCAAATACACTAAAATTCAACCTGATTTTTTTAGACCCGCCATATCATCAGCAATGGTTAGTTAAACTGTTGCCTGTGTTGGCTGGGCACTTGCAGAATGCAGGTTTAGTGTATGTTGAAGCTGAATATGCGTTGGAATCAACGCCAGAATTAACTGGGGACTGGCAAGTGCTTAAGCAAAGCAAAACGGGTCATGTGTTTTATCATCTGCTAAAATCGTTGCATGTCTAAATATAACATTTACAATCACTTGGCCTGTAAAATCAACGCATGACCAACCATACAATGAATACAAAAGCACTTAAAGTAGTTTACCCTGGCACTTTTGATCCAGTGACCTTGGGGCATGAAGATTTGGTGCGCCGTGCAGCTGATTTATTTCCGCATGTGATAGTAGCGGTCGCGGGCAGTTCTAATAAAAAGACAATGTTTAGCTTGGATGAGCGTGTGAGTATGACGCAGGCGGTATTTAGCAATTTAAGCAATGTTGAGGTTTTAGGTTTTTCCGGCTTGTTGATGCAGTTTGTGCAAGAACAAAACGCGAACATAGTGATTCGCGGTTTGCGTGCGACTTCTGATTTTGAATATGAATTCCAATTAGCAGGCATGAACCGTAAGCTTTATCCACAATTTGAAACCTTATTTTTAACCCCGTCTGAGCAGTTTATGTTTATTTCATCCAGCCTGGTGCGTGAAGTTGCCACGCTAGGTGGAGATGTGCATGCGTTTGTGTCTGCTACAGTTGCAGCGGCTATTAAACAGAAATTAGGTGGCTAACTTTGGCATTGATGATTACCGATGAGTGCATAAATTGCGATGTCTGCGAGCCAGAATGTCCTAATAATGCCATTTATCAGGGTGAAGAGATTTACGAAATCAACCCAAATTTATGCACCGAGTGTGTGGGCCATTATGATCAACCTCAATGCGTGGCAGTGTGTCCGATTGATTGCATCCCGTTTAACCCAGATGTGCTTGAAACCAAAGAACAATTACTCAATAAGTACTATCAGTTAACAACAGCTAAATAATAGTAAAGGATATTCAATATGCGTATGTTACATACCATGCTCCGTGTTGGTAATATGGAGCGCTCAATTAAATTTTATACTGAAATTCTAGGCATGAAAGTGCTGCGTCAGCATGACTTTCCAGAAGGGAAGTTTAGTTTAGCATTTGTCGGATACGGTGACGAAAAAGACCACACCGTCCTGGAGCTGACTTATAACTACGGTGTTGAAAGCTACGATATGGGTAACGCCTACGGACATATTGCCTTAGAGGTGGATGATGCCTACAAAGCTTGTGAAGCAGTTAAGAGCGCTGGCGGCAAGGTTGTACGCGAGGCTGGCCCAATGCTGCATGGCATCACAGTCATTGCCTTTGTCGAAGATCCAGATGGCTATAAAGTCGAGTTTATTCAAGCAGGCACTTATTAACGATGTTATTAAGTCATTTTGAATGAGTCAGTCACAATGACTTGGTTTTTATACTTATTAGAATGTAATAATGGTGCTTATTATGCAGGCATCACCAATAATTTAGAGTCACGTTTTTCAGCACACTTATTGGGCAAAGGTGCGCGTTACACGCGCGCTAATCCTCCAATCAAAATCATCGCCTCTAAATTATACCCAGACCGATCAAGCGCAAGTATTGCAGAAGCACAATTGAAAAACTTGCCTAGACACAAGAAGCTGCAATATTTTGTCGAATAAAGCCGATCTAACTGTTGCAGTGCAAGCCGCGCTCAGCGGTGATTGGCATGGTGCGCATAATATCGCACAAAATTACAATGACACCACTGCAAACTGGCTTCATGCCGTGCTACATAAAATTGAAGGTGATGAATTCAATAGTCGTTATTGGTATGCAAGAACAGCCGGACGACATTTTGAGGATTTTTCAGATACGACGGAAGAGCTGAAAGCGATTTTACAAAGCATGGCCTAGGCAAAACTAGGCGAGGAAAACATTAGTTAGGAAAGTGTTGCAACGGTAAAGCTTCGATGAAGACTTACTCAGTGGGAAAGTGATTGGAGATGGTGAAGGACTAAATCAAATCTAATCTGACAGACACCCTAAAAATTAGGTAACTGTCAGATCAGGTCAGAGCTAGTACCAATTGACGTTAAATTTACAACGTAAATTGAATCCATGAAGGACGCATTACTCAAAAAAATCTTTTGCTTTATCTAACCAGCCTTTACTTTTAGGACTATGTTTGCCAGAGTCGGCTTGTGTACTTTCGTCAAATTCACGTAAAAGTTCTTTTTGGCGGCTAGTGAGTTTGATTGGTGTTTCTACCACTACATGTACCATTAAATCGCCATGTTCCGATGAGCGTAGCGGTTTAATGCCTTTGCCGCGCAACCTGAATACGCCGCCAGTTTGAGTTTCGGCAGGTATTTTCATTTTGGCAGAACCGCCTAGTGTCGGCACTTCAATTTCACCGCCAAGTGCCGCAGTGCTGAAGCTGATAGGCATTTCACAATGTAAATTACCGCCTTCACGCTGAAAAATTTGATGTTCTTTAAGGTGTACTACTACATACAAATCACCTGTTGGTCCGCCATTTACGCCAGCTTCGCCTTCACCACTCAAACGAATACGGTCGCCTTCATCAACGCCTGCAGGGATCTTGACTGATAAGGTTTTATTTTGTTTAACGCGGCCAGCACCACTACAAGTGGGGCATGGGTCTTTTACCATTTTGCCGCCACCATGACATTTAGGACAGGTTTGCTGTACCGAAAAAAAGCCTTGCTGCATGCGCACTTGGCCGTGACCGGCGCAAGTGGTGCAGGTAGTAGGTTGCGTGCCAGGACGAGCGCCAGAGCCTTTACAGGTCTCGCATGTGGCTTGCACAGGAATGCGGATTTTAGTTTCAGTGCCTTTCGCTGCGTCTTCTAGCGAGATTTCCATGTTGTAGCGTAAATCTGCGCCACGATAAACATTGCTGCGTTGACCGCGCGCACCGCCACCAAAAATATCACCAAAAATATCGCCAAATGCATCACCAAAGCCTGCACCACCAAAACCGCCAGCGCCTGCACCTTGCTCCACTCCAGCGTGACCATATTGATCATAAGCAGCGCGCTTTTGATCATCCGACAACATTTCATAGGCTTCTTTCGCCTCTTTGAACTGTTCTTCTGCTTTTGGATTGTCTGGATTGCGGTCAGGGTGATACTTCATCGCTAGTTTGCGATATGATTTTTTGATTTCTTCTTCTGTGGCGTTTTTATTAACGCCCAGTATTTCGTAATAATCTCTTTTGGCCAGCCATTTTTAATCCAATTACTTGAGTGAAACATGTTGAGTTAGGCAAAGACAAAAGCCACGAAGGACGTGGCTCTTGTCTTGTTGCATTAAACGCTAACGTTCAACATTAGTCTTTTTTAACTTCTTCAAACTCTGCATCCACTACTTCAGCATCCACAGTTTTCTCACCTTGCGATTGAGCACCACCAGCGTTTGCACTTTCAGTGTTTTGCTGCGCTTGTTGTTCAGCATAGACTTTTTCACCTAGCTTTTGTGAAGCTTCCATCAAGGCATTGGTTTTGGCTTCAATGGTATCTTTGTCATCCGCTTTCATCGCTTCTTCAACGTCTTTAAGCGCAGTTTCAATCGCTTCTTTTTCAGCAGCATCTAATTTATCGCCATGTTCAGTCATTGATTTTTTCACTGAGTGCACCATGCCATCTGCCGCATTGCGTGCATCTACAAGTTCGCGTAACTTGCGATCTTCATCGGCGTATTTGATAGCGTCTTCTTCCATCTGTTGGATTTCAGCTTCAGATAAACCACTATTTGCCTTGACGGTGATTTTGTTTTCTTTGCCAGTGGCTTTGTCTTTGGCTGATACATGCAAAATACCGTTGGCATCAATATCAAAGGTTACTTCAATTTGCGGCATGCCACGTGGTGCTGGTGGAATATCGCTTAAGTTGAATTGACCCAAGCTCTTATTCGCAGATGCCATTTCACGTTCACCTTGCAGCACTTGAATAGTCACGGCATTTTGGTTGTCGTCAGCGGTTGAAAACACTTGTGATGCCTTGGTAGGAATCGTGGTATTTTTCTTGATGAGTTTAGTCATCACGCCGCCAAGTGTTTCAATACCAAGTGATAATGGTGTCACATCAAGTAACAACACATCTTTCACGTCGCCTTGTAGTACGCCACCTTGAATCGCCGCGCCTACAGCCACGGCTTCATCTGGGTTTACATCTTTACGTGGTTCTTTACCAAAGATTTCTTTTACTTTTTCTTGCACTTTTGGCATGCGGCTTTGACCGCCAACCAAAATCACGTCAGTAATGTCATCAATAGAAACGCCAGCATCTTTAATCGCAATACGACAAGGTGCAATGGTGCGCTCGATTAAATCATCGACCAGCGACTCTAATTTTGCACGCGTGATTTTTACTACCAAGTGTTTTGGGCCAGTCGCATCGGCGGTGATGTATGGCAAGTTCACTTCAGTTTGTTGTGCGCCGGATAGCTCGATTTTAGCTTTTTCAGCGGCTTCTTTTAAGCGTTGTTTCGCCAATAAATCGTTACGTAAATCCAGGCCATTTTCTTTTTTGAACTCATCAGCCAAAAAGTCGATCAGGCGGTTATCAAAGTCTTCGCCGCCTAAGAAAGTATCGCCGTTGGTTGAAAGCACTTCAAACTGGTGTTCGCCATCAATGTTAGAAATTTCAATGATAGATACATCGAATGTACCGCCACCTAAGTCGTACACGGCAATTTTACGATCGCCTTCTTGTTTGTCTAAACCAAATGCCAGCGCAGCTGCAGTAGGCTCGTTGATGATACGTTTTACTTCCAAACCGGCGATACGGCCAGCATCTTTAGTCGCTTGGCGTTGACTATCGTTAAAGTAAGCCGGTACTGTAATCACGGCCTCTGTTACTTCTTCACCCAAATAATCTTCAGCGGTTTTTTTCATCTTACGTAAAACTTCTGCTGAAATTTGTGGCGGCGCCATTTTTACGCCACGCACTTCTACCCAGGCATCGCCGTTATCAGCTTTAGCAATGGTGTAGGGCATCAAGCCAATATCTTTTTGTACTTCTTTTTCTTCGAATCTACGGCCAATTAAACGTTTCACTGCATATAGTGTATTTTTTGGATTAGTCACTGCTTGGCGCTTAGCCGGTGCACCTGCCAAAATTTCGCCATCTTCTTGATAGGCGATGATAGAAGGCGTAGTGCGTGTGCCTTCAGAATTTTCAATCACGCGTGGTTTGCCGCCTTCCATCACAGCGACGCAAGAGTTTGTAGTGCCTAAGTCAATCCCAATAATTTTTCCCATGGTGCATTCCTTTTTAATGTCTAATTGGCCACAGATGAGCACAGATAAATACTTCTAAGTTTTATTGTGATCTGTATGTCAGTGGCGATTTTTAAATCCGTATTGTTACAATGGTGATTGTTTATTTTATTTCAAGTGATTCAATTTAATCCTCAAGGCTTAAGCTATATGGATTAGCATTTAGCCGCGGTTACCTATTTTGCTTTTGCCACCATGACCAACGCTGGACGTAATACGCGCTCGTTAAGGGTGTAGCCTTTTTGCAAGACGGTCAGGACGGTGTTCGGTTCTTGGTCGCTTTCAAGCATGCTGATTGCTTGGTGTTTGTTAGGGTCAAATTTTTCACCTGCTGGATTCACTTCAGCGATATTGAATTTATCAAATACAGCGCCTAGTTGCTTGGCTGTAATTTGAACGCCATCTTTGTAACTCTGCACATCGGCCGCTTCAATTAATAAAGCGGCGTCTAAACTATCTTTTACTGCTAATAACTCGTTTGAGAATTTCTCTAACGCAAACTTACGTGCCTTTTCAATATCATCCATTGCGCGACGGCGGATATTTTCACCTTCTGCCTTCACGTATAAAACGGCGGCTTGTGTTTCAGCGAGTTGTTTTTCCAATTCGCTAATGCGGTCGGCTTCAGTATGTTTTTCTATTGATTCAGCAGCACCCTCTTGCGGTAAATCCGCTTCAATTTGGTCTGCATCATTTTCTGGATTTTTATTTTCTGTATTGTGATGTTTTTTGTGCATAATTTCCCCACTAGACTTGCTAGATTAAATGACCTTGTCAGATTGAATAACAATGTTCAGAAAATGGGGATGTCTTAGTTGATTTCAACCCCAAATAAATAAAATTATTATGGTTTGCGTGGCAGCATTATAAATGCTTGAAAAACTTCAGCAACAGATGGAGGTTTCTGAATATTACCTAAGTTGACTGCGGGTGCATATGCGCCCGCGCTGACGCCAGTGAGTTCAGGGTTGGTATCTGTGTAAATTGCAATGGTTGGGATATTAAGTGCAGCAGCAAGATGCGATAGCCCTGTATCTACGCCAATCGCAGTTTGCGCTTTGCTAATGACTGAAGCTAATTGGGCAATCGATAATTTAGGTAATACCGTTGCATTTTTCAGTGCATTTGCAATGTCTTGGGCGCGTTGTAATTCGGCTGCACTTGCCCATGGCAAGATCAAATTAAGCTGTTGTTCAGCCAACTTTTGTCCCAAGTTAATCCAGTGTGCAGTCGGCCACAATTTACTGTCACGGCTAGTGCCATGTAAGCCGACAATATATGGCGCATTAAGATAAGGTGCATCAAATGACAAATCTAGCTGAGTTGAAGGTCTTATGCCGTAATCAGGCAAGGTGCTGGGTGTTGGATAATGAAAAGCTTTTGCTGCCAGAGCACGGTTTAACGCCACTGCCTGCTGCGAGCGCGACACCTGATGGGTGGTATCATAAAAAAAACTAGCGAGCGGCTCACGAGCAGAGTTTTTATCAAAACCATGTTTATTCCCATGGGTAAAACAGGTCAGCAGTGCGCTTTTAAGCAAACTTTGCGTATCTAGAACAATGTCGTAGTGTTGCTGCGCTAGTTGTCGTTTGACCTTGCCAATCTCTTGCCAAGTTTTTCTATTAAATAGCGCATTGCGCCAGCGGCGCAATGCAACGGGAATGACTTGATTCACCGCAGGATGTAATTTTGGAATATCAGCAAAGCTGGCTTCTACTAACCAATCAATCTCTATATCAGGATAGTGCGCACGAATGTCCGCAATAATGGGTAGATTATGGATGACATCGCCCAAAGACGATGTTTTAACGATAAGCAATTTCAGCATAGCCGCGATTTTCGCATACAATTTAGTTTTTAATGATTGAAGTGTGTAATTTTGAAGTTTGTCTTTTTGATTTTTAAGTACTTTCCTTATGGCGGAGTGCAATGTGACATGCTGCGCATAGCCGAGGATTGTGCAAAGTTAGGGCATACCGTCACAATTTACACGGGGCAATGGCGTGGTGATCTCCCCCAAGGCAATATTGATGTACAAATATTACCGAGCAAAGGTTGGTTGAATCATCAGCGCCATCAATCATTAATTGATGGCATGCAGGCTGCTATTAAGACGCAGAAGGTTGATTTGATTGTAGGCTTTAATCGCATGGCGGGTTTAGATGCCTATTACGCGGCGGACCCTTGTTTTATTGCACGGGCCTATGAGGAAAAGAACTGGTTTTATCGCCTAAGTGGCCGTTTTCGCTTCTTTAGGGATTGTGAAAAAGCCGTGTTTGCCAAACAAGTCGCTTGCGACATCTTGTTGTTAACGCAGCGGGATAAAGTGGTATTTCAGCAATGGTATCAAACGCCAGATGCACGCCTTCATGTATTGCCGCCCAATATTCCCGTGGATAAATTTAGCGGAAAGGACCAGGCAGTCTGCCGCGCTTATGTAAGAAAGCAGTTTGGATTGCCTGAGCACGCAAATGTTGTTTTGACCGTAGGCTCTGCCTACTTAAGAAAAGGCGTCGATCGGGCTGTTATTACGCTGGCAAACTTGCCAGACGCAGTTAAAAATAATACCTGGCTAGTGGCTGTGGGTGAACATGAATCTAGCAATACTTTTATACAAGACGCAAAAAAACTAGGCATTGCTGAACATTGTATTCTCGCAGGGGGCAGATCAGACGTCGCTGACCTGATGTTGGGAGCAGATGTTCTGGCACATCCTGCACGTTCTGAACTGGCCGGTTTAGTCATAGTCGAAGCGATGACGGCAGGCTTGCCTGTGCTGGTGACGGAGACTTGCGGCTATGCTTACCATGTGGCAAAAGCGAATGCAGGAATCGTCATTGACACGCCTTTTGACCAGGCCAAATTTAATCAGGCTTTTTTGACAATGCTAGAGTCTTCTGAGAGGCCCATTTGGGCTAAAAATGGGTTTGAATATACACAAAAATTAATGAGCGAGAATAAAGGCAATGCTGAAGCAAATATTTTAATAGAACTTGCAACACGTAAAAAGCCACAGGCGAATTAAAGGATAAGTCCGGGTATGAATCAATGCACTGAGACCATAGAGATATCCGACGATATTGCTCAATATCTGGATAAGCACGACCCGTTCCAGCATGCCATGGGCATGCAAGGTAAAGTATTTCGAGATGTTCCTGGACGTAAAACAATTCAAGTGCGATTAGGCGCAAACAGCTACTTTATCAAGCAGCACTTTGGTGTGGGATGGGGCGAGATTTTTAAGAATTTGTTGAGCTTAAAGTTGCCGATTTTAAGCGCAATGACGGAAGTAAACGCAATACATAAGTTAGTCGAGTTGGGTATAGCCACCACGCCGTTAGTGAGTTATGGCGTAAAAGGCTGCAATCCGGCCAAGTTGCAATCCTTCATAATCACCAAAGATTTAGGCAATATCGTCTCGCTGGAAGATTTATGCGTCAATTGGAAAGCCAGCCCACCAAGTGAGAAGTTTAAGCGGCAATTGATCGTTGCCGTCGCAACAATTGCGCGTAAGTTGCATGAAAATGGCATCAATCCACCGTGATTTTTATATTTGCCATTTGTGCTTAGACGCTAACTTGCTCGCGCAGAATCAAATCAAACTATATTTGATTGATTTGCATCGCGTGCTGATACATAAAAAAATGTCCGTGAACGACAATATGAAAGATATTGCTGCTTTGTATTTTTCAAGCATGGATATTGGGCTGACAGCACGCGACATCTTGCGTTTTAAAAAGCACTATTTGCGTGAGGCTGAACGACCAGGCAATGATTTTTGGCTAAATGTGGAAAACAGAGCCAATAAACTTTATGCTAAATTTCACAGTGATAAATTTCAACAAAGATTATCCGTTGAAAAGTCAGCAATACGTTAATCAGACTGAGCGTTACTTGCAGCCTTGTCTTTATGCATGGCGTGTCTTCTTATTTTGTAACGCGGATAACGCCATAAGTATTGCAATGGTTGTTGCATGACTTGTTGCTCAATGGCCTTATTCAACAAGGCTGGCGTAGCAATTGCACCATCGGCTAATTGTGTCAGATGAATATCAAACCCCTCGCCGTTTGCAAGTCGCTCACCAAAGGCCATAATCACCGTTGCGCCAGTTTTATTTGCCAATTTACTGGCTAAAGTCATGGTGTAAGCTGTTTTGCCAAAAAATGGTGCCCACTCACCCTCGCCAGATGCGGGAATTTGGTCTGGCAACATTCCAACGGCTTCGCCACGTTTTAATGCATGTATTAACATGCGCACGCCTTGCAAATTAGCTGGAGCAAGTTTTACATTGTTACGTGTTCTTCCAGCTTGAATAAAAGGCATTAACCATTGTATTTTTGGTGGACGATACAACACGGTAATAGGGTGTTTGGCACCATAAAAGATAGAGGTGATTTCAAAGCAACCTAAATGTGGCGTTAAAAATAATAGGCCTTTATTTTTTGCGATTGCTTCATCAACTAAATGCCAGTTTTTACATGATTTTACCCAGGATAAAATCTCTGACTCTTTTTTTTGCCATAGCGCCAAGCTTTCTACAATTGATTTTCCAGATTCTAGAATAGTAAGTTTAATTGCTTCGTTAAGGCTGGCATTGTCAGTAAAAAGCTGGCTTTGGATTAAATGATTACGGATTAATTGCTTGGATTTCGGCATCAATAAAAACATGATGTGTCCTAGCACTATGCCTAAGCGGTGAATTGTAGGTAACGAGAGAGCGGATAGTGGTTTTAACAAAAGTCTAAGCATGCTTAAAATCATAACATAGCCAACGACCATTCACTTAGCCACGGCGATGGCCTTGACTGTTATAATTTAGGCGAATATTTTTTAGTAAAAGTAATGTAGCGATAATGCCAAGGGGGTTTTTTTGACAAAAATATGGGTTGTGATGTTAAGCATCATGTTGACAGGCTTGCTCTTTGGCTCGTCTGGTAGGGCAATAGATAAAATCCAAGAGTCAAGAATTGCCGAAACCGCCCGAGAGATGGTGGTGCTAAATGAGTGGGTCGTTCCGCATTACAATGGCGAATTGCGCTTGCAAAAGCCACCGCTAACTTACTGGCTTACCGCGACTAGCTATAAACTATTCGGCATAAGTGCACTCTCAGCTCGGCTGCCGTCAGCGCTTTTTGCACTGTTGACGGCATGGCTGATGTTTGTATGGGCTAAACGCGAAATTAATTTAAACGTAGCGTGCAATATCGTGCTGATACTTATGTCGAGTTTCATTGGGCTCCGTTATTTTAGAAGTGGCGAAGCCGATACCGTACTCATCTTTTTTATTTCCTTAGCCTGCTATGCCGGATTTAGCTTGCTCGAAGCTACAAGCAAGCATGTGGTCTGGCTATTGATGCTGGCGCTAGGGTTGGGTTTTCTAACCAAAGGTCCTGCTGCGATTGCAATTCCACTCGTCACAATTGTGATTTATGCATTTTCAATCAAACGGCTGTCCGCCTTAAAGTCCTTGGCAAACCCTGTGGGTTTAACTATTTTTGCGGTCACTGCTTTTGCATGGTATGCATGGATTTTATTGATGATGCCAGACATTGCGCAGCATTTTTTCAGTCATCAAGTTGATGAAACCTTTATTAGCGGCACACATAAGCAGCCTATTTATTGGTACTTGGCACATGCTTTAGACTTTTTTGCGCCTTGGAGTCTTTTACTTATCCCTGCCGGTATTTGGTGTTATAAAAACAGGCCATTGCCCAAGTTAATGCATTTTTCTTTTATCTGGCTAGGTGTCGTGTTTGTGCTGCTCACCTTCACGGTCAATAAACAAACACAGTATGCACTGTTACTTTTACCGCCAGTTGTGATTTTCTTGGGCTATTACCTAGAGGTGGCAACCGGCAAGTTTTATCAATTCAATCGCGTCATTTTCTGGCTTTTATGCGTTGCCGTATTGGTGATAATCTCGGTTGCGATTCGTAAACAAGGCTTAGCGGTTGTTTTGGCTACGCCTTATTCTGCAGCTTTGTTACTCCTGATGTTGGCGTCATTGCTGCTTAAAAAAATGCTCAATGTGTCATCTCCTAAGCTGCCCGTGTTAATTGCGGCAGTGCTGGCAGTTTTTATCTATCTATTTTCTGAGCAATACTTAACAAAAGATGCGGCTAACTCTGACATTAAAACATTGATGCAAGTCGCCGGTGCAAAGGCTGTGCTCTATCAGGCCGTGCCTGGTGATGGCGCAGTGTCGTTTTACGCAGAGCGCCCAATTAAACCTTTAACCGAACAACAAATGCAAGTATTGGCAGGCACTCAAGCCGAGTTGTGGTTGGTAAGCAAACATAAGCCTGTAGTAACAAACCTTCGACTCAGTGCAGAAGTGCAAGCGGGTGGCTGGACATTGTGGAAATTGACTAAATCGCCATGACGCTTGATCTGCGGGCTTTATCGCACTCTGGGCAGCAAGCATTTGCAATTAATTTGCAAGATTCATTTGCTTTGCAGATCGAATCGGTAGTCAGGCGTGTGCCGAATAAGCGTCTGGTCTGTCGCGGCATTTGGAATAATCAACCAGTTTACGCCAAACTTTTTATTGGTGATGATGCGAAAAAATACGCTCTGAGAGACAAACATGGCGTGGACTGTTTAGCGCAAGCAGCGCTTGCGACACCGGTTTTGTTGTATGTTGGTACAGCCAAAGACGGCAAGACTGAGGTGCTGATTTATCAGGCGATTGAAAATTGCGAAAATGCAGAAGTTGTGTATTTTAATCAGTCAGATCTGGCTTTGCGTTTTGAAATAGCGGCAAAAATAGTGAGTGAGGTGGCCAAACATCACAATGCAAGTTTATTGCAAACCGATTTGTACCTTAAAAATTTTTTGATTAAACATGATGTGGTATATACCTTGGATGGCGACGGTATTCGGCAATATGCCAAACTGAGCGAACGGCAAGCGCTAAAAAATCTTAGTGTGTTACTCTCGAAATTTGATGTGCTGGAAATAGAACATTGGCTGGCCAGTTTAGTGAAAGTTTATGTAGATATAAGAGGTTGGGAAACAGCGCCCAATTTAGCCCGTATTGAAAACTTAGTGAATCTGCATCGTAAAAAAGTAGCGAACAATTACGCTGATAAGAAAGTTTTTCGTCCATGTACCGATGTGCGGATTTATCAACAAGGTGATTTTTTCTCAGCCATTTCAGCCCGTTTTTTTCTGAAGAGCTTACCAAGCAGCTTGCAAGATTATGATGCTTTGATTGCATCGCAACCGCGCATTAAAAGCGGAAATACTTGTACGGTGGCATTGGCCAAAATTGATGGGATAGCTGTTGTAATCAAGCGTTACAATATTAAAAGCTTTTGGCATGGCGTTAATCGCGCTGTACGACAGACGCGCGCAGCAGTTTCATGGGCAAATGCACATCGATTAATACTATTGGGTATTGCTACAGCAGCACCAATAGCACTGATTGAGCAGCATCGCTTTGGTTTAAGAGGTAAAGCGTATTTTTTAAGTGAATATCTTGAAGCACCTGACGTGTCCGAGTTTTTCTCTCAGGTAACTGATAGTGCATCGCGAGAAGAGACAGTTACAAATATTGCCAACTTGTTTTATCGATTGTATTTACTGCAAATTTCACATGGCGACATGAAGTCTAGCAATATAAAAATTATTGATAACCAACCTTTTTTGATTGATTTAGACAGTATGCGGCAGCACGGTTTTGCTTGGACGGCTGTAAATGCACATGCTAAAGACCTGCGTCGATTTATGCAAAATTGGCAAGAAGTGCCAGCCCTGTATAATGCGTTTATTAAAGCGTTAAAAGCGGTTTACGCAGATCATCAGCCTTTGCAGTTGGCACATATTGTTCAATAGATTGTAGTTTTTTAGAGATTCCCACATGATTGTATTAGGTTTATCCGGTGCTTTAGGTCACGACGCTTCAGCGGCTATTTTAGTTGATGGCAAAATTATTGCGGCAGCGGAAGAAGAACGTTTTATTCGTGATAAACACGCCAAAAACCAATTCCCCTATGAAGCGGCAAAGTTTTGCCTGAAGCAAGCCGGTATCAAACCTGAAGAGGTTGATATTGTTGCCTTTCCTTATGCAGAAATCCCACTGAGCAGCAATGCCCGCTGGCACTATGCCAAGCGCCATTGGTATGCACCAGATCGTGCCTTAGATGCGCTATTTAACGGTAATCGTCGTTTTCGTCGTAATCGCGATAAATCTTTGAAGCTGATGAGCGATTTAGGGTTAACTAACGCCAAGTTCATGCCAGTGGAGCATCATCTGGCCCACGCTTCCAGTGCCTACCATTTAAGCGGTTTTAAAGAAAAAACCGCGATTGTGGGCATTGATGGCAAAGGCGAGTACGCAACGACATTTTTTGGCTACGGTGAAAACGGAAAAATCCATAAGATTAAAGAGTTTTATGACCCTGATTCACTCGGTGGCATGTATGGCGCCATTACCGAGTACCTAGGTTTTGAGATGCTGGATGGTGAATTCAAAGTTATGGGTATGGCACCTTATGGCGATGCCAGCAAATACGATTTATCTAAATTAGTCACGTTTGAAAATGGCGATTTAAAAATCAATACTAAGTTGGTGAATGTAGTCGGCTTGCGTCGCTATAAAGATAACGGCAAAGGTTACTACTTCACACCAGAGCTAATTGAGTGGCTAGGCCCGAAACGCGCTGGGGATGAGATTGATGACCCGTACATTCATTATGCTGCATCGGTACAGGCGCTATTGGAAGACGTCGCGCTCAAAATGATTGATTATTATTTGGGCGACATTATTCGTGAAACCGGGCGTATTGCCATGGCGGGCGGGGTTGCGCTGAATGTGAAATTGAACCAACGCATTATTGCCATGCCTCACGTTAAAGAGTTATTTGTGCAACCAGCTTCAGGTGATAATGGTACGTCATTAGGTGCTGCTACTTATGCAGCGCATCTTGCGGGTGATGTCATACAGCCCATGCAGCATGCTTACTTAGGCCCAGCTTTTACCAGTGAAGAGTGTATCGCCGCTTGTGAGGCGCATCCGGCTAAACCGAAATTTACTCGCGTTGAAAATGCAGCGCAAAAAGGTGCTGAATTACTCGCCGATGGTAATCCATTGGCTTGGCTGCAAGGTCGTATGGAGTTTGGTCCACGCTCATTGGGTTGCCGTAGTATTTTGGGAGATCCTAGTCATCCAGGGGTGGCAGATCGAATCAATGCGCAGATTAAATACCGTGAACGCTGGCGTCCGTTTTGTCCTAGTATGTTGGACCGTGTAGCGTCTGATATTTTGCAAACGGAGCATCCTGCACCGTACATGACGTTCACCTTTGATGTGGCCGAACATTGGAAATCACGCATTCCAGAAGTGGTGCATGAAGACGGCACGGCGCGTGCACAAGTGGTCACGCATGAGACCAATCCGCGCTATTATGAGTTGATCGAGCATCTGGAAAAGTTACGTGGTGTGCCGGTGGTGCTGAATACATCGCTCAACCGTCGTGGTGAGCCTATGATTTGTTCACCTACAGATGCACTCAATATGTTTTTTGGTTGCGATTTAGAATATCTGATGATGGAAGATGTCCTTGTTACAAAAGTTTTGGGTTAGCAAGCTGTAAGGTGTGCAGATGTTAAGTCAGTTTGACGATATGCCCCACTTTGGGGATAATTGAACCAGTTTATTAATTTTCGTAGTCTTATATAAAATGAAGCAATCTCATATAGAAGTAACCGAGCGTATACGTGAACGTAGTCGCCCAACAAGAACAGCCTATTTGCAACGAGTTGATGAAATTATCAAACGTCCGCGCAGTTCTGATCGCCTAGGTTGTGCCAATGTCGCGCATGCTTTTGCCGCACTTCCTGCCAATGATAAGTTGCGTGTAGTGGCTGAGAAAGCGCCGCATATTGGCATTGTTACGGCGTATAACGATATGCTTTCTGCACATCAGCCGTATGAAACTTATCCAAGTATTATTCGTGACGAGGCACACAAATGTGGTGCAACCGTACAAGTAGCGGGCGGTGTACCTGCCATGTGTGACGGTGTGACACAGGGCGAACCAGGTATGGAGCTTTCGCTATTTAGTCGTGACACCATTGCTATGGGTACTGCTATCGCGCTATCGCATGATGTGTTTGATGCGGCTTTGTTACTAGGTATATGCGATAAAATTGTGCCCGGCTTATTGATCGGTGCACTACATTTTGGGCATTTACCTTGTGTATTCGTTCCTGCTGGCCCAATGAGCACTGGCTTGGATAACACCGCTAAATCTAAAGTGCGTGAGCAATATGCGCAGGGCAAAGTCGGTCGCCAAGAGCTGTTGGACTCAGAGTCAGCCGCTTATCATGGTGCTGGCACCTGTACGTTTTATGGTACGGCTAATAGTAACCAAATGTTGCTGGAGGCCATGGGTTTGCATGTGCCAGGAGCTGCGTTTGTGCATCCGCAGGATGGCTTGCGCGAAACCCTCACCCGCGAAGCCGTGCGCATGGTGCTGGCTAATACGCAAAAACAACGCTTTACACCTATTGGTAAATTGGTTGATGAATATGTGATTGTGAATGCGATGGTGGCTTTGCTGGCTACGGGCGGTTCAACGAATCATCTGATCCACTGGGTGGCCGTTGCGCGCGCTGCTGGTATTATTATTGATTGGACGGACTTTCATTATCTTGCTAAAGCCACGCCGTTATTGGCGAGTGTGTACCCGAATGGTAAAGCTGACGTTAATCAGTTTCAAGCAGCTGGCGGTCCAGCCTTCGTCATTCGTGAATTGATTGATGGTGGCTATATGTACCCTGACGTATTTACGGTTGCCTACGGTGGTTTGCGTGATTACGGTAAGTTGCCAACTTTGGCAGTGGATGCGCAAGAAAACAAATCCATTGTTTGGAAAGATCTGCCAAAAGAAAGCCCCGACGAAACCATTGTGCGTACGGCGGCGTTCCCATTTAATGAGTCAGGCGGCTTGCGGCTACTTAAAGGTAATTTGGGTCGCTCAGTGATCAAGATTTCAGCCGTGCCGGAAGATCGTCATATTATCGAAGCACCGGCTATCATTTTTGATGCACAAGAAGAGTTGCTCGCAGCATTTGATCGTGGCGAACTGGAGCGCGACTTCGTGGCGGTAGTACGTTTTCAAGGCCCTAAAGCCAATGGGATGCCTGAACTACACAAACTCACGCCGCCATTAGCTGTATTGCAGAACAAAGGCTTTATGGTGGCGATTGTTACCGATGGCCGCATGAGTGGTGCTTCAGGTAAAATTCCGGCTGCTATTCACTTAAGCCCAGAGGCTTCCGCAGGTGGTGCGTTGGCTAAAATACGCAACGGCGACATTATTCGCTTAAATGCTACAGTGGGGACACTGAATGTGCTGGTAGATGAAGATACTTGGGCTGAGCGTGAAGTAGAGGAATTGTCTGATAGTAAACGCCATAATAATTCACATGGCATAGGCCGCGAGTTATTTGGCGGGATGAGGCGTAATGTATTATCTGCCGAAGAAGGCGCAATTACTTGGTTATAGCCATTTGAAAATATAATTTATGCGACGTTACTTTCGCTTGCCGTACTAATCGTACTGTCTGCGCTCAAGTGCCTTGCCTAAATTAATTTTGAAATGGCTTGCTAATCAGTCTAAATTTTAAACCCCGTCATTCCAGCGCAAGCTGGAATCCAGTAAAAAATATTAAATTCAACTAGGTAAAAGAAACATGAATACATTAGATTTAGCCAACTACGGCCCGGTAATTCCCGTTATCGTTATCAATAGAGTAGAAGATGCTGTGCCAATGGCTGAAGCTTTGCTGGCAGGTGGCATTAGAGTGCTGGAAGTGACCTTGCGTACTTCATGTGCTCTTGCAGGTATGGAAGCGATTGCTAAAGCCTTGCCAGAAGCGATTATGGGTTCTGGTACTGTGCGTAATCTTAAAGATGCGCAAGCATCTAAAGACGTGGGTTGTCAATTTGCAGTGAGCCCTGGCTATACCAGTGAGTTGGGACGTTTTACACGTGAAATCGGTTTGCCGCTATTGCCGGGTGTTTCTACTGGTTCTGAAATTATGATGGCGAATGCCGATGATTATTATTTCTTGAAACTATTCCCAGCCGTTGCAGTAGGCGGCATTAATCTGCTTAAGGGTTTTTCAGGTCCGTTTGGCGATGTGAAATTTTGCCCAACAGGCGGCGTCACGGTAGAAACTGCCTCACAATTTTTGGCCTTACCTAATGTGGTGGTTTGTGGCGGTACTTGGCTCACGCCAGCCGATGCAGTTGCACGCGGCGATTGGGCACATATTACTAAATTAGCAAAAGAAGCAAGCGCCATTAAGCCCGCTTAACTTAAGCAACAATCCTGGGCTAACCATATAGCTAGCAGGTATAATTGGGGTTTTGCACCTTAGGTTTCTCTAAGGGCAAAGCCCTTTTTAATGAGCAGTTTTTTTATCAAGTGATGGTTGGGGCTAAAGTTTGGAATTCAGATTGAATAAAGAAATACAACGATATAAAACTATTGTGTTTGATTGTGATGGCGTGGTACTCAATTCTAACGTAGTAAAAACTGAGGCCTATTTTCGCACCGCCAAAAATTTGGGCGCAACGGATGAGCAAGCGCAAGCCTTGGTAGATTATCACGTGAAATTAGGTGGTATTTCGCGTTATCACAAGTTTGATTATTATTTACGTGAGATTCTGAAGCAGCCTGCTACCAAGGAGGCGATTCAAGCGTTGTTAGATGAGTTTGGCCGTGAATTAGAAGTCGGCTTGATGGAGTGTGAGATTGCCGAAGGCTTGAATGAGTTGCGACAAGCGACGCCCAATGCCAAGTGGTATATATTATCAGGTGGTGATCAACAAGAGCTACGTACCTTGTTTACAAAACGCGAATTGCCTTCAGGAATCAGTTTGGACCATTTATTTGATGGTGGAATTTACGGTAGCCCAGATAATAAAGACGAAGTGCTTAGCCGAAAAAAAGCCAGTGGCCGCTTACAATATCCCGCCTTGTTTTTGGGGGATAGCAAATACGATCATGAAGCTGCTACTCGTGCGGGGCTGGATTTTATTTTTCTCAGCGACTGGACGGAAGTTCCAGACTGGCAAGACTATTGTGCCAGCCACCAAGTTAGAACCCTAAATAATATTTATCAAATACTGACTTCAAAGTGAGATAAAATATTCTCATGCAAATTAAACAATTATCAGTCGTAGTGCCAGTGCGTAATGAAGAAGACAATGTAGCTGGTTTGATTACAGAAGTTGATGCCGCACTGAAACACATAAGTCATGAAATTATATATGTGGATGATGGCAGTACCGACAATACATATAGCCGACTAAAGTCGCTACAAGCGCAATTTGGGCAGTTAAAAATTGTTCGTCATGTACACAGTTGTGGTCAAAGTACAGCCGTAAGAACTGGGGTAAAAGCCGCTCAATATGACTGGGTGGCTACTTTGGATGGCGATGGACAAAATGATCCTGCAGATATCCCTAAGTTGCTGGCAGCGGTTGTTGACGGAATTGAGTTGGTGGGCGGCAATCGTCGCGCCAGTCGCCGTGATACATGGATTAAGCGTATTTCGTCCGTTGTTGCCAACACTGTACGCTCCAAAATGCTCAATGATGATACGCCAGACACGGGATGCGGATTAAAATTATTTAAACGCGAAGCTTTTTTAGATTTACCCTATTTTGATCACATGCATCGTTTTTTGCCTGCGTTGATTAAACGTCGTGGCGGCAAGATCGTGTCAGTGTCTGTCTCGCACCGCAGTCGTGAGTATGGTAAATCCAACTACGGGACGCTAGACAGGTTAATGGTTGGCGTAGTCGATTTGTTTGGCGTTGCATGGTTACAAAGGCGCGCAAAAATACCAAACATTAAAGAAGAATAAGATGTACAACGGTATTGGTTATTTTCTAGGGCATTTAATTGAGTCTGTACATCATTATGTAATTGGTACGTCTAGTGCAGATTTGGTTTGGTTGGGCATAGGTTTACTAGGGCAGTGCTTGTTTATGATGCGGTTTATTGTGCAATGGATACACAGTGAGCGGCATGGCCAGAGTTTAATCCCAGTCAGTTTTTGGTATTTGAGTTTGCTCGGCGGCATGATTGTGCTTGCGTACGGAGTGCATAAATTAGACCCGGTTATTATTCTGGGGCAGCTGCCTGGCACTATTGTGTATACCAGAAATTTAATGCTATTAAGAAAATGAAACTCAGCAGTAAATTCATTTAAAAGCAGAAATATTGTATTTGGTGCTGGCGACTGTAAAAGAAA
>DIZU01000059.1:25584-25904 GCA_002429455.1 Methylotenera sp. UBA6020
AAATTGCAGTAATCAAATACTTCTTTTTGCTTACTACATTGCACATGCTCACAATCACGTGGGCATTCTTTCGTGGTGCTGTTACCCATGGCGATATTAATTATCAGCTGGTTTTTAATGTATTGACTTGGGTCAGCTACAGTGTTGTTTATGTATTTTTTGCAATTATTCCAATCTATTTAGTCGTTAAATTTTTGCCTGGTTGGCGCAAACTTACCGCTACTTTAGCAGTAACTCTCACTAGTCTGATGATCTTATTCATACAGGCAGATTCAATGATTTTTGATTTATACAATTTTCACTTTAATGGTTTTGTCTGG
>DIZU01000059.1:26167-30312 GCA_002429455.1 Methylotenera sp. UBA6020
GTGCTCACTCAGGTTGTAATATGGTTTTTAAGTGGCTTTCTAAGCCTTAAGAGTTTCATTAATATCCATTGGAAATACGTAGTATTCATCATGATTACTTTGATGGTAACTGAACGGATCATATACGGCATCAGTGATATCAAGAATTATGGCCCTATTTTAGATTCAGCCAAGGCTTATCCTTTCTACCAGAAAGTAAAATTTAGAAGTGTCGCTGATAAATTTGGCATTAAAATGATCAAGTCGGATACTAACAAGTTGTCTGTTAATACCTCGAATGTGCAATATCCACTGGCAGATATCCAATTTAAACCGGTTCAAAATCCACCTAATATCGTGATTCTGGTAGCAGAGTCTTTGCGTTGGGATAGGCTGACACCAGAAATCATGCCCAATACATGGAAGTTTGCACAAAAAGGGCAGTTCTACAAACAGCATTTTTCTAGCGGCAATGGCACTAGAGAGGGTTTATTCGGGCTGTTTTATGGGCTTTATGGTTCTTACTGGGGTAGTTTTTTACACGCTCAGAAATCACCTTTGTTAATGGATAGGTTGCAGCAGCTAGGCTATCAGTTCGATATTAGGACTAGTGCAAAATTTTCATATCCTGAATTCAATCAAACACTATTTTCTAAGTTCGACCCAAAACAACTGCATGAGGAGCCTGATAGCAAACAGCCTTGGGAGCGGGATCGCGATAACGCTTCTGGCTTAATAGCGGCGCTTAAGAATAGAGATCAAACCAAGCCATTCATGAGTTTTTTCTTTTTTGAGTCAACGCACGCTAGATACGATTTCCCTACAACGGATATTATCGCCAAGCCTTATTTGCAAGATGTTAACTACTTTCAAATGAGTCGTGCATCACTGGCGCCTAAAATTGATCAACTTAAAAATAGATACACTAATTCTGCGCACTGGGTGGATATTCAACTTGGCCGTATTTACGATAGCTTAGAGAGCCAAGGCTTGTTGGACAATACCATTGTGATTGTGACTGGCGACCACGGTGAAGAGTTTATGGAGAAAGGTTTTTGGGGCCATAACTCAAGCTTTGTCGAAGAGCAGACGCACACGCCTATGGTCATGTGGATTCCAAAACTACCGCATCAGGAAATCAGCCGGGTTACAAGTCATCTTGATGTAGGCACCACTCTTTTGCAAATGGTCGGGGCGCCACAAGATACCAAACTATACTCACTTGGCACAAATATGATCACGCCATCAGACCGAAAATTTGTTGTATCGAGTGACTGGCATTCGATAAGCGTGATGACCGATGACATGAAATACCGAATTCCATATGTGAGCAAGGGTTTTGATCATTGGCAGCCTAGCGATCGCCAAGACAAAGAGCTGACTGGTGACGCGACAGAAAAACTGATGAAAGAAAATCAGTCATTTATTCTTGAGGCAATTAAAAATTGTAGTAAATTTATCGCAGGAAGAAATTAATGAAAATATCAACAATTTGCGAATCAAAGATGGCGCTATGAAAATTACCGTTGTAGGCACGGGATATGTAGGCTTGGTAAGCGGAACTTGTTTGGCCGAAGTTGGCAACGAGGTGCTTTGTTTAGATTTGGACCCGGCAAAAATTAAAATTTTAGAAGAGGGTGGTATTCCAATTCACGAGCCTGGTCTGCTCGATATGGTGCGTCGTAATGTGGCTGCAGGGCGATTAAAATTCACTACTAATATCAAACAAGCGGTTGATTTTGGCGATGTGCAATTTATTGCGGTAGGTACGCCGCCAGATGAAGATGGCTCGGCTGATTTGCAATATGTAGTAGCTGCGGCCAGAAACATTGGCAAACACATGACAAACTACAAGGTGGTTGTCGATAAATCTACTGTGCCTGTAGGTACGGCAGATAAAGTGAAAGCGGCTATCGCTGAAGAACTTGCCACTCGTAAAGTTGAGGTTTCATTTAGCGTAGTCTCTAATCCAGAGTTCTTGAAAGAGGGTGCTGCAGTAGAGGATTTTATGCGTCCAGACCGTATAGTGATTGGTTCAGAGGATGAGCAAAGTAAACAAATCATGCGCAGCCTGTACGCACCATTTCAGCGTAATCACGAACGTTTGGTGATAATGGATGTGCGCTCAGCGGAACTTACCAAATACGCTGCCAATGCAATGCTGGCTACGCGTATTAGTTTTATGAATGAACTGGCGAATTTAGCCGAGTTTTTAGGCGCTGATATTGAGTCTGTGCGTAAAGGGGTAGGCTCAGACCCGCGCATCGGTTACGACTTTTTATACGCTGGCTGCGGTTATGGCGGCTCCTGTTTTCCTAAAGATGTAAAAGCGCTGATTAGCATAGGTAAAAACAACAACTGTGATTTGAAAGTATTAAGTGCCGTTGAAGAGGCCAATGACATTCAAAAACATATTCTGACCAAAAAGATTAAGCAATATTTCGGCGAGAATTTAATAGGTAAACACTTTGCAGTTTGGGGTTTAGCATTTAAGCCAAATACCGATGATATGCGTGAAGCGGCGAGCCGCGTACTCATTCATGATTTGCTGAATGCCGGCGCCACAGTAACCGCATATGACCCTGTGGCCATGCAAGAAGCAAAGCGTATATTTGGCAATATGCAAGGTTTAAGTTTTGCGGAAACACCCGACCAAGCCTTGCGTGAAGCCCATGCGTTGGTGATAGTCACTGAGTGGAAAGAGTTTATCAGCCCAGATTTCTCTATAATTAAACATCAACTCAAAGAAAATATTATTTTTGATGGCCGTAATATTTATGATCCCGTGGTTGTTAAAAAGGCTGAGATTGAATATCGTCCTATCGGACGCCTAGTAAAATAATGACTAGCGACATAATAAACAAAATAATTTAGTTCATTAAACTAGGATAACGATGAAAGTATTGGTCACTGGCGCAGCAGGATTTATTGGCTATCACGTGGCGCTTAAGCTACTGGAGCGCGGTGATACCGTTGTTGGTGTTGATAACCTTAATGACTATTATGATGTTAGTTTAAAAGAGGCGAGGCTTGCATCAATTCAGGCAAGCGCTAACGCTGCAAACTTTAAGTTTATTAAACTAGATTTAGCCGAGCAAGTCGCTACGGCAAAGCTATTTGAGCAAGAGCAGCCAAGCCGGGTTATCCATCTAGCTGCGCAAGCTGGTGTGCGTTATTCGTTGCAAAATCCACATGCTTATATCAGCAGCAATCTAGTCGGATTCACAAACGTTCTTGAGGCCTGCAAAGCCATTCAGGCACAGCATCTAGTATACGCTAGCTCTTCTAGCGTATACGGCGGCAATACTAAAATGCCATTCTCAGAAAGTGATAACGTAGACCATCCTTTAAGTCTATATGCCGCTACAAAAAAAGCCAATGAATTGATGGCACATACCTATAGCCATTTATATAGGCTACCAACTACTGGTTTGCGCTTCTTCACCGTGTACGGCCCATGGGGGCGGCCAGATATGTCGCCATTTTTATTTGCAGATGCAATTCTCAATGAAAAACCAATCCAGATATTTAATCATGGCGACATGATGCGTGATTTTACTTACATAGATGACATTGTTGAGGGTGTAATTCGTGTGCTGGATAAACCTGCCGTACCTGATTCCAGCTTTGATGCAAGTGCGCTAAACCCTTCTGCCAGCCATGCGCCTTATCGCGTATTTAATATTGGTAATAGCCAACCAGAAAAACTTATGGATTTTATTAGCTTGCTAGAAGATGCGATTGGCAAGGAGGCACAAAAAGAATTTCTCCCTATGCAAGCTGGCGATGTAAAAGCCACGTATGCAGATACTTCTGCATTAGAAAATTGGGTAGGGTTTAGACCTGCCACATCTTTGCAAAATGGTATAAATGACTTTGTCGGTTGGTATCGTGATTATTATAAATTATAGAGATCTAACACGATAATGGATCAGCAAAAGTTCGTATCGATACTAATCGTAAATTACAACTCTGGCAGTTATGCAAAAACTTGTATTGAGTCATTACTCAAACAAACAAACATCAAACTAGAACTGATTGTTGTTGATAATGCCAGTACTGATGACAGTGTAAATATATTGAAAGACGCGTTTGGCGATAAAATTACGCTCATAGAAAGTAAAGAAAATTTAGGTTTTGGCCGAGCCAATAATCTTGCTGCAGAG
>DIZU01000059.1:30553-30795 GCA_002429455.1 Methylotenera sp. UBA6020
GATTTTCTGATATTGAATCAAAAATTTGGCATGGTAGGCCCAGCGATAGACGAACCTAGAAAAGGTAAGCAAGTATTACCACGCTATAGTTATCCATCATCTCGTCACCTTCAATACACTAGTAAATTCAAACAGTTGCCAGGGGAAATAGCTTGGTTGTTAGGCGCCTGTATGCTAATTAAACGTAGTGTATTTGAAGAAATTAAAGGGTTTGATCCAGACTATTTTTTATATGGCGAAGA
>DIZU01000053.1:0-2408 GCA_002429455.1 Methylotenera sp. UBA6020
TAACCATCAGTATTTTCATATTGCTTCCTTACGTAACCTAGAGCGTTGTCGGTAGTCGACGTCTTTAATTTAATATATTACATCGGCCTTATCGTTGATACTGTACGCCAGCCAACATTGGCATGATCTGGCTTCATGATTTGTCTTTGAGCCCCGACCCTTATGATTCGGAAGATTTTGTCAGTAGAAAAACCAAGCGCATTAGCTTTGGTGCTGAGTTGCAGTCTAATCAGCTAGGCCATGAACGTGACCGACAAAATAATATAGCAAACTTAATGCGGCATATTTGGCATAACACTTTGTAATGATTGTATATTGGCAATAAAGTTGTTTTCACCAATTTTCCAAGCGAGACCTGCGCGCCTCATTTTTTCTAATATATTGGGCCGCACTTCGCAAAGCATCAGGCGTGTATGGTTGCGCTCACAAGTGTCAATCAGATCCCACAATGTCTGTAGCCCGGTGGCATCAATAATCGGCACCAGTCCCATGCGCAAAACCAGTACATCGGCATGAGCATGAACTTGATGCAAGGCACTCATCAAACGCTCTGCCGCACCAAAGAAAAATGGGCCTTCCATCGCATACACCGCCACATTACTGGGCAATGTAAAACTTTCATTTTTAGTCTCTTGTACTAATTCTGCATGGGTTTGTTGCTGAATGCTGACGGCTTCGCTCATGCGTTTCATGAATAACAGCGCGGCCAACATGACGCCGATATTGACCGCAGCCACCAAATCGGTAAATACCGTCAATAAGAAAGTAATCAGTAATACCGCCACATCTGCCTTAGGCGCGGTGCGTACCATGTGCGAAAAACGATGCATTTCACTCATGTTATACGCCACCACAAACAATATCGCGGATAATGCACTTAACGGGATGTGCACCGCCATCGGCGCTAATACCAGCACGATGACGACCAAGGTCAGTACATGCACAATGCCGGCCAATGGGCTGGTGGCACCATTGCGGATGTTGGTGGCAGTGCGCGCAATGGCGCCGGTAGAGGCAAAGCCGCCGAATAAGGGGGAGAATATGTTTGCAATGCCTTGGCCTACCAGTTCCTGGTTAGAGTCATGCTTGGTTCCGGTCATACTATCTGCCACTACGGCTGAGAGTAGCGATTCAATCGCACCTAATAGTGCAATGGTGAATGCAGGGCCTATGAGTTGTAAGACCTGAGAAAACCGGATGGGTAAAAACTCAAACTTGGGCAAGCTTTGGGGAATGCCGCCAAAAGCCGAGCCAATCGTGGCAACGCCTTTAAATTCAAACAGTGCTTGAATCACCGTGGCTGACACCATGGCAACCAACGGTGCAGGTATGCGCTTAAACACGCGCGGTGAAAAAATCAATACCAGTAATGTAAACAAACCGAACAGGGCCGTTTCAACATGCAAACTGGGAAATGCCTGTATCAAGTCCCATAGTTTTTCGTGAAAATGCTCTGCACCTAACTCGGGATGGAGACCAAAAAAATCTTTCCATTGGCCTACCCAGATAATCACCGCAATGCCGCTGGTAAATCCAACAATGACCGGGTCTGGAATATATTTAATGACAGCGCCAAAACGCACCAAACCCATGATCAGCAGCATAAACCCGGCCATCAAGGTCGCCATTT
This sequence comes from Methylotenera sp. UBA6020, assembly GCA_002429455.1. Lineage (GTDB taxonomy): Bacteria > Pseudomonadota > Gammaproteobacteria > Burkholderiales > Methylophilaceae > Methylotenera. The sequence continues at coordinate 1,631 of DIZU01000053.1, forward strand.
GCAAGCCGGCAATACCGTATTTAGCCGTGATGCCGGCAAGTATCACAATAAATGCGCCGGTAGGGCCGGATATTTGCAATCGGCTACCACCGAATAGTGAGCTGATGCCGCCCGCAACAATGGCGGTGTATATGCCTTGCTCAGGCTTGGCGCCTGATGCGATGGCAAAGGCCATGGCTAACGGTAGCGCAACGATACCAACAATAACGCCAGCCAGTAAGTTGCTAAGCCAATGTGGTTTGGCAAACAAGCCGGCGCGTTTGGCCTCCAGGATTGCGATCATTGATTTATCACGCCTAAATTTAACACGCTAAAATTTAACAAGTCAGCACACTTTGCTTAAGTTAAGTAGTTTATGTCATGGTAGCATGCGGTATACCAGCGTAAAAGGCATTGCCTGATAATCTGCACTGTTTGACGTTGTTGCTTGATTCCCTAAAACGCATGCGCACAGCATGTTAAAATCCTGCTTTATGAATGCCAATAAGCCCGTGAATTTAAAATCTGCCGTGTTAACCCCTGCTAATGTACAAACTGCTTTGCAAGGCTGTATGTTGGTCGATCGCCATGCGCTACGCCGCAAGCTGCGCGATGCAGCCGATTTGCAGAAGTTAGCTGATGATAAATCCGTATTAAAAGCGCAGCGTTTATTGAACGAGATCGCGCAAAAACTGCATGTTTCTCAAGCCAAGTTTCAAGCACGGCAATTAAACTTACCTAAACCAGAGTATCCGCCAGAGCTGCCGGTCAGTGGCAAAAAAGATGAGATTGCCGCCGC
>DIZU01000053.1:2534-3361 GCA_002429455.1 Methylotenera sp. UBA6020
ACCACGCAGCTACCTAAAATCTGCCTGGAACTAGGTCGTGGCGTTTCTGGTTTGATTGGCCATACCCAGCCACGCCGTATCGCGGCGCGTTCGGTCGCGTCACGTATTGCGCAGGAACTGCACAGCCCGCTGGGTGAAGTCGTCGGCTATAAGGTGCGTTTTAACGATAAACTGACAGAGTCCACCTATATCAAACTCATGACCGATGGTATTTTGCTGGCGGAAACGCAGGGTGATAAATTCCTCAATGCCTACGACACCATCATTATTGACGAGGCGCATGAACGCAGCCTGAACATCGACTTTCTGCTCGGTTACCTGAAGCAACTGCTGCCAAAACGCCCGGATTTGAAAATCATCGTGACTTCGGCCACCATTGATGCGGATCGATTTTCACAGCATTTTAACGGCGCACCGGTGATTGAGGTGTCAGGCCGTACCTACCCGGTTGAAATTCGTTACCGTCCGCTAGGCAAGGCAGGCTTTCGTGCCAGAGAGATTGCCGAGGCAGAAAATGCGCAGTTTGATATGGATGACGAGACTATCTTTGGTATCGCCCGTAAAGCCAAAACAGAAGCGCGCTGGCTGGAAGAAGATGACGAAGAAGAGGCCATTGAAGAGGCGATACTGGATGCGGCAGACGACTTGTTACGTCAGGGTGATGGCGACATTTTGGTATTTTTACCGGGCGAACGCGAAATCCGCGATACCGCCGAACATCTGCGCAAGTACCAAGGCCGTTCTGCCAAGCTAAAGCACATAGAGGTACTGCCGCTGTTTGCGCGCCTGAGCATTGAAGACCAGCAAAAAATCTTCAAAAGTCATAG
>DIZU01000053.1:3604-4254 GCA_002429455.1 Methylotenera sp. UBA6020
TGGCGCGGATGAATCGCTATAGCACCCGTGCCAAAGTCGAGCAGTTGCAGATAGAAAAAATTAGTCAAGCGGCCGCCAAGCAAAGAGCCGGGCGTTGCGGGCGTGTTTCCAATGGTATCTGCGTGCGGCTTTATTCGGAAACTGATTTTGATGGTCGCCCGGAATTTACTGAGCCGGAGATTTTACGCAGTTCATTAGCCAGCGTCATTTTGCGCATGGCCGCACTGCGCTTGGGCGACATTACCGACTTCCCGTTTATTGAAGCACCAAGCAGCCGACTCATCACCGATGGCTACCAGTTGCTGCAAGAACTGGGTGCGGTTGATAGCCGGCGCCAAATTACCGAAACAGGTTTGCAACTGGCCAGGCTGCCATTAGACCCGCGTGTTGGCCGCATGATTCTGGCGGCTAAACGCGAGCATTGCCTGAATGAGATATTGATCATTGCCAGTGTGCTGAGCATCCAGGACCCGCGTGAAAGGCCGATGGATAAACGAGAAGCGGCCGATAATGCGCATGCCAAGTTTGCAGGTGGAAGGCTCGGATTTTATGAGCTATCTCAAACTGTGGGACTTTTTTGATAACGCACTCAAAACTAAAAAATCCAATAAAGACTTGCTCAACCAGTGCCACAGTAACTTTTTGTCATT
>DIZU01000165.1:0-4243 GCA_002429455.1 Methylotenera sp. UBA6020
AAGTTGCAATTGATATATGCAATCAAAAACCTAAAGATGTACATGGTTTTGTTGCAAAAGGGTTAAATCAGCACCCTTTGTTCGAATATTGTATTTGAACATGCTGATTAAATTATTGGGGAGTCGCCAAGCTGGTTAAGGCACTGGGTTTTGATCCCAGCATCCGAAGGTTCGAGTCCTTCCTCCTCAGCCAAATTTATAATGCAGACAAGCAGTCTGCATAGAGTAGGAATATTAAGCGTGTAGATTATATGATTTACACGCTTTTATTTTTAGTAAGCTTTTATTCATAAGTTTTACGCTGGCGTGAGTTAAATCCCAGCACGATAGGAAATCAAATGGTGTCTAGCGGCAACATGATGGTATTTACTGGCAATGCCAACCCAGCACTCGCACAAGAAGTCGCTAGTCATTTAGGCATTGAACTTGGCCGTGCAGATGTAGGCAGATTCAGCGATGGCGAAATCATGGTGGAATTGCTTGAAAATGTGCGAGGTCGCGATGTTTTCGTGCTGCAATCAACCAGCCACCCTACCAACGACAGTCTCATGGAAGTCATGGTAATGGTAGATGCGCTTCGCCGCTCTTCTGCTGGCCGCATTACGGCAGCCATTCCTTACTTTGGTTATTCCCGTCAAGATCGTCGTCCACGCTCTGCGCGTGTGGCAATCACGGCTAAAGTAGTGGCTAATATGCTTACTGGCGTAGGCGTTAACCGCTTACTCACGATGGATTTGCACTCTGATCAAATTCAAGGTTTTTTTGACATTCCTGTCGATAACGTTTATGCCACGCCAATTCTACTGGCCGATTTATTGCGTCAAAACCATGAAAACCTAATGATTGTTTCACCTGATGTTGGCGGTGTAGTGCGTGCACGTGCATGCGCTAAGCAATTAGGCTCAGATTTGGCCATTATCGATAAACGTCGTCCGAAACCTAACGTGGCCAAAGTGATGAACATCATTGGCGATGTTGCTGGCCGCACCTGTGTCATTATGGATGACATGGTAGATACCGCAAATACGCTTTGCGAAGCTGCTGCCGCATTAAAAAAACATGGCGCCAAAAAAGTATTGGCCTACGCAACGCATCCAGTATTATCAGGCGGTGCTGCCGAGCGTATTCAGAATTCTGAATTAGATGAATTAGTCGTGACCAATACCATTCCACTTGGTTTGGAATCAGCTAATTGCAAAAAAATTCGCCAATTAAGTGCAGCTGAATTGTTGGCAGAAACCATACGTAGAATTAGTAGTGAAGATTCCGTAAGTTCTTTATTTATGGACTAATAATTTATAAAATTATTAGTAAAGTTAAAGTGCTTTAAACCCTGCAAACTGGTCGCGGTTTGCAGATTCTAGTGTAGTAGCTGTCAGTAACTTCATGGCAGTAAATTTTGGAGTAGTAAAATGTCTATCGAAATTAACGCAGTAAAACGTGACGTAAAAGGTACGGGTGCGAGCCGCCGTCTTCGTCGTGCTGGTACCGTGCCAGGTGTTGTATATGGTGGTGGTAAAGAGGCTTTCCCTCTTGAAATTAACGCTAAAGAGTTGTTTTTACAATTTCGCCATGAAGCTTTCCATGCTTCAGTGTTAACGCTTATCTTAGATGGCAAAAAAGAAAATGTATTATTGCGTGACTTTCAAATGCACCCAGTACGCAACTCTATTCAACACATTGATTTTCAACGTGTAAGTGCCACTGAAAAAATCCACGTTAAAGTTCCTTTCCACTTTGTAAATGCTGATATTGCTCCTGGTGTTAAAACTGGCGGCGGTATTGTTGCGCACATTTTGACTGAAGCTGACGTAAGCTGCTTGGCAAAGAATTTGCCAGAGTTTATTGAAGTTGATTTGGCAACACTTGAAATGGGGCAATCCATTCACTTGTCACAAATTAAATTAGCTAAAGGCATCGAGTTTGTACAATTATCGCATGACAATGACGCAGCAGTTGCCTCTATTGCCAAAACACGCGGTGGCGTTGCTGACGCAGCTACTGAAACTGTAGAAACTCCTGAAGCTTAAGTTTCAATAACTTTCTAATTAATTTAGATTGTCTTGTGAAAAATAACGCGCGCTTTTATCATAAAGTGCGCGTTTTTTCTTTAAACTAACGAATATGAGCGGCATTAAATTATTGGTAGGCCTTGGCAACCCGGGCGAAAAATACCAAACAACCCGACATAACGCAGGCTTTTGGTGGCTGGATCAACTCGCAGCGGCAACCAATAGCAAACTAGCCTTAGATACAAAGTTTTTTGGTGTAGCTGGCAAACTCAATCCAACGCACAATTTAAGCCAAACGCAGGATACTTGGTTACTCAAGCCCACGACCTTCATGAACGCCAGCGGCAAAGCCGTTGCAGCATTGGCGAATTATTACAAAATATTGCCTGCGCAAATTTTAGTCATTCATGATGAGTTAGATTTACCACCCGATTCAGTCAAACTTAAAAAAGGTGGCGGACACGGCGGGCATAATGGCCTAAAAGACATTGCAGCCGCGCTAGGTACTAAAGATTTTTGGCGTTTGCGCCTTGGCATCGGGCACCCGGGTGACCGTAACGAAGTGATCAACTTTGTACTAAAAGCGCCATTAAAAGATGAACAAACAGCGATCAATCATTGTATTGATGAAAGCATGCAAATAGTGCCGCACCTGTTAAGCGGTGACTTTGAAACTGCAATGTTAAAATTGCATACTAAGAAATGAATAGAGAATATAGATGAAGTGCGGAATCGTTGGCCTACCGAATGTAGGAAAATCCACCCTATTCAACGCCATTACCAAGGCGGGTATTGCGGCTGAGAACTATCCATTTTGTACCATTGAGCCGAATGTAGGTATTGTAGAAGTGCCTGACACCCGCATGCAGCCGCTGATTGACATTGTTAAGCCGCAACGCGTACAGCCTGCAATTGTAGAATTTGTAGATATTGCTGGCCTAGTAGCGGGGGCATCTAAAGGAGAAGGTTTAGGCAACAAGTTTCTAGCCAACATCCGCGAGACAGATGCAATTGTCCACGTAGTGCGCTGCTTCGACGATAGCAATGTGATCCACGTCGCTGGCAAGGTAGACCCTATGTCAGATATTGAAGTCATCAATACAGAGCTTGCACTTGCAGACATGGAAACCGTGGATAAAACCATGCATCGTGAAAGCAAAAAAGCCAAAAGTGGCGACAAGGACGCAATTGCCTTAGTTGCAGTGTTAGAAAAAGTACATAAATGTTTAGATCAAGCCAAAGCGGTACGCACGCTAGGTTTAGATGACGATGAGCTACAGATCCTTAAACCGCTGTGCCTGATTACAGTAAAACCGGTGATGTACCTTGCTAACGTAGATGAAAATGGTTTTGAAAATAACCCGTTACTACAAAAATTAATTGATCTTGGTAAAAAAGAAAACGCACCTGTAGTGGCTATTTGCGCCAAAATTGAATCTGAAATCGCAGAACTGGATGATGAAGACAAAACCTTATTTTTGTCAGAACTAGGTTTAGAAGAGCCAGGCTTAGACCGCGTTATTCGCGCTACCTATGATTTACTAGGCTTACAAACGTACTTCACCGCTGGCGTGCAAGAAGTGCGCGCCTGGACAGTGAAAAAAGGCGCCACTGCACCGCAGGCAGCAGGCGTCATCCATACGGATTTTGAACGTGGATTTATTCGCGCAGAAGTCATCGCCTATGCTGAATTCGTTAAAAACAAAGGCGAGCAAGGCTCAAAAGAAGCAGGCAAGATGCGTTTGGAAGGTAAAGAATATATCGTGCAAGATGGCGATGTGATGCACTTTAGATTTAACGTGTGATAAAGAAAATTAACCTCTGGATTCTTCGCTAATGCTCAGAATGACAACATAAAATAAGCAATCACCCACACGTCATTCTGAGTGCCAGCGAAGAATCCAGTAAAACATTATGAAACATACAATAACGCAAACTAATTTTGACAAGCAGCGCCTAAAACACTAAAATTGCGCCCTTGCTAAAATTCTAGGCAAACAGGTTTACATGGTGATGTAGCTCAGCTGGTTAGAGCACAGGATTCATAATCCTGGGGTCGAGGGTTCAAGTCCCTCTTTCACCACCATTTCGCTGTATTAGGTCATTCAATACAGTACACAGAACCCGCATAAACAAACAGTTTGTGCGGGTTTTTTGTTTATTCACGTACATTCCAATTCATTGCAATTTAAACCTTGATGGGGGCATAATACAGACAGTTATGCCCCCTA
>DIZU01000165.1:4507-4740 GCA_002429455.1 Methylotenera sp. UBA6020
GCCCCCAATTGATTTTCGATGCCCCCAACATGGGTTTTAAAGGTAAGTTTAGATGAATCTTTCAGATATTCAAGTCAGAAAAAGTAAATCAGAATCAAAGGCTTACAAACTATCAGATGGTGGGGGCATGTATCTTGAAGTGATGCCTACCCAATATTAAATATAACATAGTAACGTTACAGATACACAACGTAACATTACCGACCGATAACGTTACGTTACGTTACGTTACG
>DIZU01000165.1:4951-6201 GCA_002429455.1 Methylotenera sp. UBA6020
TTACGTTACGTTACGTTACGTTAGAAATACCGTTACAGAAAATATTTCGTATATAGCTTTTGACATAAGGTACATGCTTTTGCACCCCACTTTTATGCACGGTTGGAAGTCTTACCTACGCAAAGTCTCAATGAGTTGCCATGAAGCCTTCCCTGGCATACGACACTCCCAGAAGCGCCAGCCATTTACTGGACCACCTGTGATTGAAACGGCTGCGGCTGAAGAGATTTGTATGGCACAACCCTAAATGAGGGCGCAACAAAAGGAATTCTAGTAACTACCGCAAATTTTGGCCCAGATGCCTATGATTTTGCAAAAGGCAAGCCACTAACCCTTTTAAATGGTGGCAATTTACTTCACTTGCTTGAAAAACACGGACATAGAGCAAAAATTGATTTAAAAGAAGCCAAACTTATTTTAGCTGATCTGAAAATATAGGTTTAACAATCCTGGGAAGAGCGTTCAAGTTCCTCTTTCCACCACTCATAACGCCCCCTTCGAAAGATTTGGGCGTTTTCTTTTTACTGATTTTTTCAATTAGTAGCCATCCAGCTGCCAATGATAAATATTCCAGTCCGGTTTTAAGGGGCTTATGAAGAATTTACAATACTCAGTTAAACTGCACAAAGCTTACAAAGCAACCTAAGGATAAAAGCATGCTTAAGCGCTAATAAGCGGAGTGTTTTTAACTGGTTTGACATTTGCAGCAGATTTACAAGCTACGCCTAGTATGAAAAAAATAATGGTGGTGGATTTTGAGCTGCATGATGTATTGCCAATTCCCAATGTGGTTCAAGAAGTGGAGCGTACGGCATTAATAGATTCCGTTATTAAAAGCACACTTGCTGCAAATGGCTATAAAATAATGCCAGCTTGTGACGCGCTGAAAAAAGCCTATGATCAGAAAAATGGTTTTAATAACTAGTCATTTACACTGAAAGCACACAATGAATAACATTCCTCATCAAGTACTTATCACAGGCAGTAACCGTGGCATTGGCCTGGAGTTTGTTAATCAATATGCAAACGAAGGCTGGAATGTGATTGCATGTTGTCGCGTGCCGGAATCTGCTCATGAACTTCAAGCACTGGTAAAGCAGCATCACAACATTAAAATCGTTGCCTTGGATGTAGGCAACTTTGCACAGATTGATGCGCTTGCTTTGCAGCTTAAAGACCAGAAGATTGATGTGCTAATCAACAATGCCGGTGTGTATCCAGTAAGTGGTTTAGGTAATGTAGATTTTGAT
>DIZU01000155.1:0-3560 GCA_002429455.1 Methylotenera sp. UBA6020
AAATGGATGCATTGGTTAAAGTTGACGCCAATATTTAATAAAAATTATTGAGGGTGCGTATACCCTCTCTAAATTTACAATTCAATTACCAATATAAATACTGAATAAAAAAGCCGAGCAGTAAGCTCGGCTTTCATTTGCCTAGTATGTCTTATGTCAAGCTAGCTAGAAGCTGCTGTGCACGTAATTGTTGCTGGCTACCACCCTCTTTAATCACTTCTTCCAGCAGTTCGCGTGCACCTTCTTTATCATCCATATCAATATAAGCCGCTACCAAGTCAAGCTTGATCTCAACATCTGGAGATTCTGGCTCAGCAGCAACTGATTGAGTAGATTCATCTAATGTTTGCATTAATGGTTGATCTATCGTTGGTTCAATCGCTGCTTCACCTAAATCCAAGCTAATAGATGACAAATCAAATTCATTTGCTGCAAACTCATTTTCGGGAGTTGTCGCAAGAGAAACGTCATCTATCGCTTGCTCATCGCTGAGCGGTAAGTCGAAAGAGATTTCTGTGGCTGCCAGTTCTGATGGTTGAGCAGCGGATAAACTTGGCGTGCCTGACGCAAAATCTAAATCAAACGAAATGTCATCCATGGCATTAGAAACAACTTCAGATGTATGTTCCACATCACTACTTGCCATTTCTACCGGTAGACCAAAGTCCATATCAAAATCCGTTGATGGACTATCTGCCGTTCCATTCAAGGCAGTCAAATCAAATGTGTGTGTTTCAAAACCATCACTCTTTGTAGCATCAAACGCAGGTAAATCATCCGTCTCAGCAAGAGCGGCAGGCTCAACAGCCGCCTCTGTTTCGAGATTAAAATCACCTAGATCAAAATCCAACGCATTATCAACCGTTGAATTAAAGCTGAGCGTATTATCGGTAACATCCTCTTTAACTGATGGCGTTGTGTCAGCACTTTCTTGTGAAGTAGTCTCTGTCGCGGTGACTTCCATTGAATCACTATCTACAGTACCCAGATCAAATGAAAGGTCCTGCTCATCATTCTCTACTGCCGAGAAACTCTGCATCACCGCTGCATTAGCATCTTCAATCACAGGCTGACTATCTGTAGCCATCTCGTCATCAGTTGCAAAATCTAGGTGGCTACCCGCTAAGACTTCAACATCAGCAAAGTCAGACACATCCAGTTTTTGCGTTGCTATAGAAGCCGCCGCAACAGCATTGCTTACATCATACAATGGATTTTCAGGCTCTATAGTAGCGCCCATTGCAGCAATTTTCGCCCAAGTTGGATCATCGGCACCAAGCGTCGTGTAGAGCTCACCAGCAATCGCTTCAAATGCTGAGGTATCTTTGCGCGCTGCGTACATTTCCAGCAGTTTTAGATGCAACTCATAGCGCTTAGGCTCTTTTGAAATTGCATCTTTCAGTATTTCTTCCGCTTGCGCATCACGGCCATAGGCCATGTACACCTCAGCTTCAGCAATCGGATCAACATCATTGGTGTCAATCATGCTGCCATCAGCACTTTGTGCAAAGTCCGTTAAGAATGAGGTATCGGACGTGCTTGCATTGCCCGTAGTGTTACCAAACACTGTATTTGCACGTAAACCGCCAGAGGTTAATATGCCACGCTCGAAACTATCCAAGTCTTTTCTACGTTTGTTCCGCAAAAACATCCAGCCTGCACCAAGTAAGGCAACGGCAGAAGCCCCACCTAAAATAGTCAAATCAATGGCATTCATTAAACTTTCGAGCAGTCCAGGCTCTGCTTGCGGCTCTGACGGCACTTGTGGCTTGGCTTTAATTTGCGGCTTGGGTTGAACTTGTGCTGGTGGAGCGGCTTTTTCTACTCCTGGAGTAACAGCCGCCGTACTATCCGTGGGCTTTACTTCAGTTGGCGCAGAAGCCTCTGCTTTAGCCGTATTTTGCGTTTTGACAGCTACTGCAGCTTCTGTTTTTGTTTTTGTTTCAGGTTTGACGTCTGGTGTTTTAACCGCGGCTTCGGCATTCTTTTGTATGTCTGTCATTGCTTGGCTTTTCAAAGCCAACAATTTTTGCATATCCTGGATTTGTTTCTCTAAAGCGGCGGTGCGCTCCTGAGCTTCTTTTAAAGACTTTTCACGTGCCGCAGCTTCCTCTTGCAGCGCGGCAACTTTAGCATCAGAAGCCTTGCCTGCATCTTTACCGCTTTTAGCGGTCTCTTTTTCTCCGGCAGATAGTTTAACAACATCCTGAGGACCCACTTTAACTGGTGCTGCCTTGTCCTCAGCAGCAGCGATTTTGCCTGATGCAGATTGTTTTTGTTCAGCATCCAATATTACTGGTGCAGCCGCAACATTTCCAGCCAAGTTGTTGCGATAGGCATTCCAATTGACGGAATGCACTTTCACAGATTGTTTTGCTTGTTGCGCGTCAACCGAGGTTAGCGTTTCTTTAGAGGGTACTTTAATAATTTGACCTACTTTTAGGCGGTTCATATTACTGCTAGTAAATGCTTCTTTATTGTTTTCATACAAACCAACGAGCATTTGGTCCAAGCTCACGCCTTCAACCTGCAATTCTTTTGCAACTGAATTTAATGTATCACCACGCTTGGTAGTTAGCTTTTGCGCGCCGGACTCAACCGGCTCTTGTTGTGGAGCGGCAGATTGATTGGTACTTCTTCTTAATTTTCTTGTTTTTTTAATGTTAGGCTGAGAGCTATCAATACTACTTGAAGAGGCTATATTACCTGGGGACGTGCCATTGCCTGACATGCTTACCGATGGCGGCTTCACGGGCATTGGGGTGACGTTATCAATCGACTGCTTATAGCCAGGCGGGTCTAGCAAAACCGTGTATTCTCGTTGCAGGCGGCCTGAGGCCCAATCCACCTGAACGAGCATATCTAAATATGGGTCGCTGATAGGTTGGTTAGAACGTAGCTTTAATATGGACGAACCATCTGTATTTTTGGCTATTTCAACTTTAATATTATTATGAATACCAAGGCGTGTAATACCCTGAGCAGCATAAGCGTCTTCAGAGGCAATTGCGGCGACTAATGTAGAAAGTTCTTCAGGAGTCACGGATAAAAGCTCAATCTCAGCTTTTAGCGGCTCACCTAAACCTGAGTTGACATTTATTTTGCCTAAGCCAGCGGCAAAGCCAGAAAACGGCATAAGGACTAAGCACACCGCCAATGAAATTTGCTTTACTTTTGATTTGCGCACATTGTTACCCTTGATCAAACTTATTTCACAATATGAAAATAACATCAAATAGTTAGGGATGCAAGCTCAGAATACACATTATATTTCACTGGTGGCATTCGTTGAATTTGACTGTTGATATTTACACAACAGTCCGCATAAATCTATAAACTATTTTTCTATTAAAATCCGCAACATACGACGCAGGGGCTCCGCAGCACCCCACAACAATTGATCGCCCACCGTAAATGCTGAAAGATAGTCATTGCCCATATTGAGCTTACGTAAGCGACCTACCGGCGTACTTAGCTTGCCAGTCACGGCTGCAGGAGTCAGTTCACGCATGCTTGCCTCACGCTCATTGGGAATCACTTTTGCCCATTGATTAGCCTCG
>DIZU01000155.1:3721-5865 GCA_002429455.1 Methylotenera sp. UBA6020
GTCGGAAAACTATCATCACGTAAAGTACCAGCCACTTCACGGTCAATGTCTAAAATCGCTGAAGCTGGATCAGACAGCAACTCATTTGCTACACGATGCGCCTCGCCCATTTGCTTGAGCAATTCACGCATATTTTGCGCGCCGGCACCAGATGCCGCTTGGTAGGTCATCGAGGTTGCCCATTGGACTAAATCGGCTTTGAACAGACCATTCAAAGCCATTAACATCAATGAAACGGTACAATTACCACCTACCCAGTTTTTATTACCTTGTGCATAAGCATCTTGTATGACGTGCATATTCACCGGGTCGAGAATAATCACCGCATCTTTTTCCATGCGCAGTGTTGAAGCGGCATCTATCCAATGGCCAGTCCAACCTTCAGCGCGCAGCTTAGGGAATATCTCGCTGGTGAAGTCGCCGCCCTGACAAGAAATAATGGCGTCCATGGCTTTTAGATCAGCAATGTTTTTTGCGTCTTTTAATGGCGGGGAGTCCTTACCAATATTCGGCGCGTTACCACCAACTTGAGACGTAGTAAAAAATTGCGGCTCGATAAGCGCAAAATCATTTTCTTCCATCATGCGCTGCATGAGCACTGAACCCACCATCCCGCGCCAACCGATAAAACCAACCTTAAGCATTTTCTTTTCCCTACTTAGTTAAGCGCAGCAACCACCGCATTACCCATTTCACTACATTTCACTTGCTTACAGCCTTCAGTCACAATATCGGCTGTTCTGTAACCTTGTGCTAATGCCTTTTTCACAGCATTCTCAATTTTCAACGCATTGGCTTCATCATTGAATGTGTAGCGCAACATCATGGCAGCAGACAAAATAGTCGCCAATGGATTGGCAATGTCTTTACCGGCAATATCTGGCGCAGAGCCATGGCTAGGTTCGTACATACCTTTATTATTAGCGTCTAGCGACGCTGAAGGCAGCATACCAATAGAGCCTGTGAGCATAGAAGCCTCATCTGACAGAATGTCACCGAAAATATTACCGGTAACCATCACATCAAACTGCTTAGGCGCACGAATCAACTGCATCGCCGCGTTATCTACATACATGTGGCTCAGCTCAACTTCTGGATATTCTGCAGATAACTCAATCATGACTTGGCGCCACAACTCTGTGGTTTCCAAGACGTTCGCTTTATCGACCGAACAGACCCTTTTGTTACGCTTCATTGCAATATCAAACGCCACACGACCAATACGGCGAATTTCAGATTCACAATAACGCATGGTGTTGATACCTTCGCGCTCGCCATTTTCTAGCGTGCTAATGCCACGCGGCTGCCCAAAATAGATGTCGCCTGTAAGTTCGCGCACGATCATGATATCTAAGCCAGAAACCACTTCAGGCTTGAGTGTTGAAGCATTCGCTAGCTCAGGGTAAAGCAAGGCTGGACGTAGATTGGCAAATAAATTGAGTTCCTTGCGGATGCGTAACAAACCGCGCTCCGGGCGCAAATGCCGTTCCAACTTATCGTACTTCCAATCACCAACCGCGCCTAACAATACCGCATCCGCCTCTTTGGCTAATTGCAGGGTAGCATCTGGCAATGGATCACCAGCGGCTTCATAACCAGCGCCACCAATGGGGGCTTCTTGCATGGTGATGTTGATATTTAACGCATTTAACACGTTAACGGCTTGTGCAACGATTTCTGGCCCGATACCATCACCCGGCAATACTGCGATTTTCATGAACTTACTTTCTTAGCTTGAGAATTGAATAGCTTATTAATTAAAACAGACTTACGTGAAAAGCCAAGGCTGAGCCTGCTTATGCTTTGCTTCAAATACTTTAATCTTGTCTTGCTGCTGCATGGTTAAACCAATGTCATCTAAACCATTCAACAGGCAATGCTTACGAAAAGCATCCACCTCGAATTGATGTACTTCACCACTCGGCGTGCTAACCGTCTGCGTACTCAGATTAATATTAAGCTTATAGCCTTCCGTTGCGGCAACTTGATTAAATAAGCCATCAATAATCTCTGCTGATAAAACGATAGGCAACATGCCATTTTTAAAGCAGTTATTGTAAAAAATATCGGCATAGCTCGATGCACATCACCACCTTAAAACCAAAATCCTCTAGCGCCCATGGTGCATGCTCACGACTAGAACC
>DIZU01000076.1 GCA_002429455.1 Methylotenera sp. UBA6020
ATTCCCGTGGTGCCAGCCGCGCATTACACTTGCGGCGGCGTAATGACCGACGATAAGGGACGTACCGATATTAAAAATCTATATGCCATTGGCGAAACGGCCTGTACCGGTTTGCATGGCGCGAATCGCCTTGCCAGTAACTCACTGCTTGAATGCCTGGTATTTGGCCAAGCGGCAGCAACAGACATTTTGAACCAGCCAACCACACCCATGCCTACACTGCCTTACTGGGATGAAAGCCGCGTCACCGATGCGGATGAAGAAGTGCTGATTACCCATACCTGGGATGAATTACGCCGCTTTATGTGGAACTACGTAGGCATTGTGCGTACAGACAAACGCTTAAGCCGGGCATTGCATCGCATACATATGTTACGGGATGAAGTGCATGAGTTTTATAGCAACTTCAAGATCAGCAACGATTTAATCGAACTACGTAACTTGCTACAAGTAGCTGAATTGATTGTCGAAAGCGCTATTGCACGCAAAGAAAGCCGCGGCTTGCATTACAGCAAAGACCACCCTAATTTAGATGCTGAAGCCATACCTACCGTGCTCGAGCCTTCGAATTATTACAGCTTGCTAGACCGCGAACATGGCAACGGGCATCAACACTAACTAAATCGTTCACGATTGATGGCTCTTATTCGCTTTATTTTCACTAGCATGTGTTTGCTAATAGCTGCGTCAGGCAATGCAGCAGACTCGTCTCATGTGAGCACGCCTTACGTAGTGAGCTATGTATACGATGGCGATACCGTTAAGTTACACAATGCAGAGAGTGAGTTCAAATTACGTCTCACCGATATTGACGCACCCGAACGCAATCAGGATTACGGCCTAAAATCACGGCGCGCACTCATCAAGCTTTGCCAAGGCAACAATATCTTCGTCACTGTGCAGATTGTCGGCACCGATAAATACAATCGCTCGCTAGGCAGACTGCAATGCAACCATATCGACGTAAGCACTTATTTGGTTGAACACGGCTTGGCATGGCACTATGCGCAATACTCAAGTGACGTTAATATTTACAATGCATCACTAAAAGCGCGTCAGCAAAGGCTGGGGCTTTGGGCTAGTGATACAGCCATTCCACCTTGGACTTGGCGTCGTTATCACCCCTACTAAATACTAACGATAGGAGTTTCACCATTTTATTCAAACTAGCCTAAACTTTAAAAAAAAATCTACTCCTAGCTTTAATTCCAATCTGCCGTATAATCAAGTTTCCCTATGCCAACCAATCAGCGTAGCGGTCTCTTTACCCTAATCTTTCTGATTTTCAAATCACTTAATGAACGATTATTATATTTGCCTACCTCGATTGGTGTTGCTTCATAAGTAATAGGTCGGCTTAAACTCAAGCTGGAGCTTTACTTTGACAATTGAAACAACAACACCCCTTAACTTTAACGAGTTAGGATTATCTGAACCCATTTTGCGCGCGATTATCGACGCAGGGTACACCACACCAACCCCCATTCAGGCCAAGGCGATTCCGCAAGTATTAAGCGGTGGCGATTTACTGGCAGGTGCACAAACCGGCACCGGCAAAACCGCGGGCTTTACCTTACCGATTCTGCATTTGCTGAGCCAAAAACCTTTAACTGATGTTGCCAAAGGCCGCCCACGCTGCCTGATGCTAACGCCAACACGCGAATTAGCCGCACAGATTGAAGAGTCCGTTAAAACTTACGGTAAACATCTGCCACTGACATCTACCGTAATTTTTGGTGGCGTAAATGCTAACCCGCAAATTGCTCGCATGAAGAAACCGCTGGATATTTTAGTCGCCACACCGGGCCGTCTGCTGGATCATGCAAATCAAAAAAATATTGATCTATCAGGCGTTGAAATTTTAGTGCTGGACGAAGCTGACCGTATGCTGGATATGGGCTTTATCCGCGATATTAAAAAGATTCTTGCCATGTTGCCTAAGCAACGGCAAAACCTGCTGTTCTCTGCAACATTTTCTGATGAAATCAAAGCATTAGCCGATGGCTTGTTACATAAACCGGGCTTTGTTGAAGTCGCGCGTCGCAATACCGCGTCTGAGTTGGTTGAACAAACCGTACATTTAGTCAATCAGAGCCATAAACGTGATTTAATGAGCCACCTTATCAAGCACCACGACTGGAAACAGGTACTGGTATTTACCCGCACCAAACACGGCGCGAATCGCTTGGCGGAAAAACTAATCAAAGATGATATTCAAGCAGCCGCGATTCATGGCAACAAAAGTCAAGGCGCGCGCACTAAAGCATTAGCGCAATTTAAAGATGGCACCATGCGTGTGCTGGTAGCAACCGACATCGCCGCACGCGGCTTGGATATTGACCAGTTACCGCAAGTGGTGAACTTTGAATTACCTAACGTACCAGAAGATTATGTGCACCGTATTGGCCGTACTGGCCGCGCGGGCAGCAGTGGTGCCGCAGTGTCATTAGTAGATCGCGAAGAATTGAAACTGCTTAAAGATATCGAAAAACTCATTAAACGAGAAATTCCTAAAGTGATCGCTGAAGGTTTTACCCCTTCAGCTAACCCTGAGCCTGAAGCACCACGTGCGCCAAGGCAACCTCATGGTCAATCGCGTAGGCCACAAGGCACGGCCAACGGAGCAGGTCAAAATGCTGGCCGTGATGCCAATCAAAACAAAGGCCGGGGTCAGACTCAAAGCAGAAACCAGGCAACAGCAAACGCAGAAGGCCGTCCTGCACGCAGCCCTGCCAATAGTCAGCAGCCGCGCAGCCCACACACCAATACGCGCGGTGATGCACAAAGCACTGGGCAAAATTCAAGCACAAAAAACATGTCAGAAGCGGCACGTCATCAAGCCATGCCGCAACCCGCGTTATTCGCACCTAAAAGTACCAATAATGGAAACTTTAATCGCGGAAATGCTAATAGTGGCAGCCCAGGCCGAAGCAATGCTAATCCGGGTAGTCCACACCGTAGCGGTGGTAGAGGTCGCTAAGGTCTAAATTTAGCCTAAAAACTCATATTTTTAAGTAAGACAAGGCGCGAATCAAAAAATCAGACGCGGCATATGAGTTATATGTAAGGATGATTTTTTGATGAGTAACGCAGTATTACGACAAAAGATGAGTTTTTATAAATCATGAAGATTTGGGTAGATGCAGACGCTTGCCCTGTCGTAATTAAAGAAATTTTATTCAGGGCAGCAGAACGCACTAAAATCACCACCACGCTTGTGGCTAACCAGTTTTTACGTACACCCGCATCAGCTTATATTAAGACGATGCAAGTGCCTGGCGGCTTTGATGTAGCTGACAACAAAATTGTGCTGGAACTTGAAGCTGGCGATTTAGTGATCACCGCGGATATTCCACTAGCTGCACAAGTAGTAGAAAAAGGCGGTCATGCGCTAAACCCGCGCGGCGAACTCTACACGACGTCCAACATTAAAGAGCGGCTTGCAATGCGCAATTTAATGGAAGAGTTGCGTGGCAGTCGCGTAGTTATTAATGGGCCGTCTGCATTCAACCATAGTGATCGGCAAGCATTTGCAGCTGCACTTGATCGTTTTATTGCAAAGGTGCATAAGTTTCAAGGGTGACCAAAACTTCAGGTATAGGTTAAGCTTTAAAAACGAATCAAGTTTGAAGTGCAACGTGTTATAGATTAAAATTACACACTTAATTTTTAGACCCCCTCTACATTCAGGATGAAAATCCTAAATTCTTCAGCTTTAGAAAAAGCTATACAAAGGACTAGCAATATGCAAATTACAATGAACACTGTTGTAACAATGACTTACGAATTAAAAGATGCTGATGGCAACGTACTTGAATCAAGCGCGGATCCAGTAGCTTACTTGCACGGCGGCTACGACAATATTTTTCCAAAAGTGGAAGAAGTCATGCATGGTAAAAATATTGGCGATGTAGTAATCGTAGATTTACAACCAACAGATGCCTTTGGTGAATATGACGAAGAACTCGTTCAAATTGAGCCAGCAAGCGCTTTCCCTGCAGATGAATTAAAAGTAGGCATGCAATTTGAAGGTGAAGACGATACTGGCGAAGTGATTTTATATACCGTGACAGAAATTGCTGACGGTAAAGTGATTGTTGACGGCAACCACCCATGGGCTGGCGAGCGTGTTGTATTTCAAGCAACCATCACAGACGTTCGTGTTGCAAACAAAGAAGAAGTGACGCATCAGCACGTGCATGGCGCTGGTGGACATCATCACTAAGAGTTCATTGTATTAGTTATACTGAAAAGCACCCACTAGACGATCTCTAGTGGGTGCTTTTTTATTGGACGTTCTAACCTATAGCTAGTCTCATAAATAACGTCATACCAGCGGAGGCTCATTGTTGTCCGGAATAAATTTTCACAAATAGATTCATACATAAAAATCTCTCAACCTCGTCATACCGGCGCAGGCCGGTATCCAGTCAGGGTGGCGCTCACGAATGGCTCTTTAATTTGACAAGTAGCTAGCATTCACGTGGCCTGGATTCCGTCCTTCGACGGAATGACGATAGCGAGGGTTAAAACTCTAATGAATCAAACACTGTTATTAATTAGAGGATTAGCTATAGATTTTTCACGAATAATGCTTAACCTAGCAACTTATAGCAATCAGCTTTTTGGTAAATATCTTCAAGATTAATTGATTAAATCTTTCAGCTTGTACAACATATCCAACGCTTGTTTAGGCGTTAAATCATCCACTTGTATTGTTTCCAACTCACTAATTACTGGGTGCGTTGGGAAATCAACCGCAACTGCACTAGCCATAAACATATCAGGTTGCGTTGCATTGGTAGCAACTTGGTTGTTCTCAAGCTGAATAAGTTTTCGCTTGGCAGCGGCTACCACACTTTTAGGTATACCCGCCAACTGCGCCACTTGCAGGCCATAACTTTGATTAGCAGCACCCTCTTCAACCTTGTGCATAAACACAATACTGTTACCGTGCTCAACCGCATCCAGATGCACATTAGCGGCTTGTTTGAACTCATCGACAATGCGCGTTAGCTCAAAGTAATGGGTAGCAAAAAGTGTATAGCTACGATTTTTTTCTAATAGCTGTTTTGCCACTGCCCAGGCCAAACTCAAGCCATCAAATGTACTAGTACC
>DIZU01000043.1:0-239 GCA_002429455.1 Methylotenera sp. UBA6020
CTAAAAGCAAAAAAAGAAATTAAAATCTCTTCGTTCTTCAAAAACAGCTCCCGCTGACTTTTTACAGATGATTGTTGTACATGAATTGGCGCATCTAAAAGAGCGCAACCACGACAAAGCATTTTACCAACTCTGCCAACACATGGCGCCAAACTACCATCAACTGGAGTTCGATTGTCGGGTTTATTTGCTATGGAAAAGTAACGCAAACACCTAAAACCTCAATTCCCGCTTCAACG
>DIZU01000043.1:540-3489 GCA_002429455.1 Methylotenera sp. UBA6020
GCTAAAGAAAAATACAAAAATACGAAGCAATATATCACTGCTAATTCACCTGCGTTAAGAATAGGTAAAAATCCACCTGGTGCGTGTGCCATAAAATAAGCCGCCGCCATTTGACCAGATAGAACAAAAGCAACGGGTCGTGTGAACAACCCAATAAGTATAAGCGTACCGCCAACTAGCTCAAGGACACCCGCAATACCCATCAGTGACATGAGTTGTAAGCCATCAAACATGGCAACATGTGGCACTTCAAATAATTTGGCGGCACCATGTTGCAGGAAAAGAAACCCGGTGACAATACGTAACAATCCTAAAACACGTGGGGTACATTTTTCATAGAATTTAGGTTCTAACATAAAGCATTCCTTTATTAAATGATTAAAATAAACGGGTTGAATAAGTCACATACGAGCCTATTTATTTTGTCGACCAAAGTTTACTTTTGCGAATAACTAGCCACCCAAATAGCAAGTAGCCTGCCATTGCCAGCGCCAAACCGGATGGTGCATACCAAAGCAATGGTACGATTAACCCTGCTGAAACCGTTGATAACAACATTTGTATGAATGCTTGACCTGATGCTGCGGTACCACGAATTTTAGGGTGGCGATCCAGGGCCGCAAGTGAAAGTACCGGCATCGCTAATGCCATGCCAATATTAAATAAAGCAACGGGTAGGATGTTGTAAATTGGACGTGTAGGCATCACAAAACAAATAAATAAATTTAACAAGGCTATAGCGGCCATCCAAACATACGCCACCTGTACCACATTTTGTCGTGAATAACGTCCTGCTGCGTGCTTTGCTAAATAAGACCCTAACACCATGCCGCACACAGTTGGAATAAACATATAACCAAACTGCTGCTGAGTTAAACCGAGCTGCTTGACCAAAAATACCGGACTCGCCAGTACGTAGACAAAAAAACCTGCAAAATTTGCACCAAGTGCAAATACCACATAATTAAATTCTTTATCGCCGAAAATAATGCGATAGTCTTTTATCACCTGTTTTGCAGAGAGTGGCATACGTTTTTCACGCGGCATGGTTTCTGGCAAATAACGAATAGCTGCCCATAGACTGAGGGCTGCATACAATGCCAAAAATATAAAGATTGCCTGCCAATGAATCCCAAGCAACACGCCACCAATGATGGGGGCCACTGCCGGCGCAATACCAAATAACATCTGCACGGTAGCCATCACCCGTTGCGCTTGCGGGCCTTCAAATAAGTCGCGCACCATCGCACGTGCCACTACGTTACCGGCCCCCCCAGAAAGCCCTTGTAACACACGAAAAAACCACAAGGTCTCGACGTTTGGTGCGAAAGCACAGCCGATAGAGGCAAGGACAAAAACACCCAAGCCCCATTTAATAGTAGCGATGCGTCCAATCGAATCTGAAATTGCCCCATGCCAAAGTGTCATTAAGGCATATGGAAGCAAGTAAAAAGTGAGGCTTTGCTGAAGTTCAAGTGCAGTACCGTGCAAAGCAGTTTCCAAGGACGGGAATGCCGGCAGATAAGTATCAATGGCAAATGGGGCAAGCGCAGCGAGGCCTGCAAGCACTACAGATAGAACAAACGGGGACGATTTATGCATTAAAATATTATTCTCAAATAAAAAAACGCGCTGCTGACTTGTATCAGCTAAGCGCGCTTAATTTAACCATAAACTGATTAATTCATGATGAATTAATTAGGGTAAAGCATGAAATTCTTCTATACGTTCTTTTAACTCCCCTGCAATCACTTTTTTAGAGTTTTTATCATTACGGAACACAATCGGCTGTGCTGCCAATACTGGATTTTTAGAATCCTCAATCGCTTTTTCGATAATGTGGTGGTTAGGTGACAAACTACATACCGGATCGGCACTTTCAGCATCACCAGTCAGCAAAAATGCTTGGCAGCGGCAGCCACCCAAATCATTTTCTTTTTCCGGGCAGGTGCGGCACGGCTCTTTCATCCAGCTATCACCACGATACTTGTTAAACGCAGGAGAGTCTTTCCAAGCCCATTCCAGGCCTTTATCTCGCACATTCGGAAACTGCATATTCGGCAACACGCGTGCTGAGTGGCATGGCAACACATCACCATTAGCGGTGACGATCATGAATACTTCGCCCCAACCGTTCATACATTTTTTAGGACGATCTGAAAAATAATCTGGCACCACAAAAAAAATCTTCATCTTGCTGCCAGCTTTGGCCCGGAACTCATTTGTCACGGCTTCAGCATAATCAACTTGTTCTTTTGATGGCATCAATTGATTACGATTAATTAAAGACCAGCCGTAATATTGCGTATTAGCCAGTTCAATATAATCCGCACCCAGCGCTTCTGCCATTTCCAGTATTTCTTTGATATGGCCAATGTTGTAGCGATGTATCACCACATTTAGCACCATTGGATAACCATGACCTTTAATCATGGCAGCCACTTTTTTCTTCAACTCAAAAGTTTTGGTGTTGGTGATGAAATTGTTAATTTCTTCGGTAATGTCATGCATGGAAAGTTGAATATGATCCAAACCGCCGTCTTTGAAGGCTTGAATACGTTTTTCAGTCAAGCCAACGCCAGAGGTAATAAGATTACTGTAGTAGCCAAGCTTTTTCGCTTCTATGACGATATCTTCGATATCATCGCGTAATAACGGCTCACCGCCAGAAATGCCGAGTTGTATGGCACCGAGTTTGCGGGCGTCACGTAACGCCTGTATCCATTGCTCAGTACTCAGTTCATTTTGTGTATGTTTGTCGTAATCTGTCGGGTTGTAGCAAAATGCACAATGGAGCGGACAACGATAGGTAACCTCTGCCAACAGCCATAGTGGCTGAGTATGCGTAATATTTGCGGCAACGCCATTATTTTGTTGCGCATGTATTTCTTTTTGCACAACCGACTGACCTAAAGATGCCTGTGTCATTTTGCTACTCCTAAATTTTTG
>DIZU01000043.1:3713-19991 GCA_002429455.1 Methylotenera sp. UBA6020
AGCTCAAACATGCCAATAATGTCACGTTCAATATCATCAGCATCGGGGAAAGTGGCTTTTAAATCAGCCACAATATCGCCCACCGTCGCCTTACCATCCAACCGCTTCAATATTTCACCTGCCCCTCCATGTAGTTTGACCATGCCTTCAGGAAAAAGTATCACGTAACTTTGTTGCGCTTCTTCCCATTGAAAACGATGGTGATAGGCGATGGCATAAATGTCTGAATGTTGTATGATATTTTCCATAGTTCTTCTGGTTTGTATTTTATTATCGAAAATGTACGCTAATCAAAATTTACAACGGGCTGGCGTAAGTAATCACGGCCTTCTACTTTGATATCAGTAGAAGCAAGCATAATCGAATCAGCAATCACCCAAAGTACATTGAGCTTGAACTGTAAAATTTCTAACGCTTTTAATTGCATCTCACGCGAGCTGCTAAAGTAATCTAGCGTCACACTTAAACCTTGCTCTACATCACGTCGTGCTTCATTTAAGCGTTTTTTGAAGTAAGTTAAACCTTCTTCTTTAATCCATGGATACATCGTTGGCCATGAGCTAATCCGTTGCTGATGGATATGTGGCGCAAAAAGCTCTGTTAAACTAGAGCAAACTGACTCTTGCCAAGAACGTTGACGCGCAAAGTTGATGTAAGCATCCACCGCAAATTTAACACCTGGGCTTACCATTCGCAGTGACGTAATATCTTCACGACTCAATCCAACCGCTTCACCTAGCTGAATCCATGCTTCAATACCACCGACATTATTTTTATCACCATCATGGTCAGTGATACGCACAATCCATTCTTTGCGCACTTCCTTATCTGGGCAGTTAGAGAGAATAGCTGCATCTTTCTGCGGGATACCAATTTGGTAATAAAAACGATTGGCTACCCAGCATTGCAACTGCTCTTTGGTTAATTTACCTTCATACATCATCACATGGAATGGGTGATAAATATGATAACCACGACCTTTTTCGCGCAGCTTCTCTTCAAACTCTTCACGTGTCCATGGTAAGTTGCTATTAACTACTGCGTTCATTGCTATCTCCTAAAGAATAATATCCATACCATCATATGCCACTTCAATGCCATGATGGGCGAGCTCAGCGCGCTCGGCAGAATCTTCCCTTAAAATCGGATTAGTATTATTGATATGTATCAATACTTTACGTGTAGCTGCAAATTCATCTAGCTTTTCTATCATGCCACCTTCACCAGATTGTGGGTTGTGGCCTATGCTACGGGCAGTTTTTGTCATCAGCCCCATATCAATCATTTCAGTATTGGTCCAGAACGTGCCATCCACCATGATGCAGTCAGCTTGACTCATCAAAGCTGGTAAATGTGGTTCAATTTCACCCAAGCCTGGTGCATAGAAACATTTTTTGCCGCTACTAATTTCTTCAATCAACACGCCAATGGTGTCGCCTGGGTGTGGATCATTACGGTGCGGTGAATAAGGTGGCGCCGCACTCTTGAGGGCTACTGCAGTGAATTTCAGATTAGCGGCCCCTTTCACTTCAAATGAGGCCTTACCATCGGTAGGCAATGAGTGATGATTAACGCCACAGTAGTGTCCGAGAATATTGAGTAAAGGATTACCGGTAGTTAAATCTTGATACACCATGTCGGTACAATATATTTCGCGCTTTACTTGCCCCTCACGCAACATCAGCAAGCCTGTAGTATGGTCAATCTGTGCATCAATCAGCACAATACCGACAATTCCGCTATCACGTATCGCACGACCAGGTTGTAGCGGCGCAAAGTCTTGAATCTGTTGTAAAACATCAGGAGAGGCATTGAACAATACCCAGTTAATGCCATCGCCACTCACACAAATAGATGACTGTGTACGTTTGGTCGCTTTAATAGTGCCTTTACGCAGTCCATCGCAATTTTGACAATTACAATTCCACTGTGGAAAACCACCACCCGCGCCCGCGCCTAATACATGTATGTGCATAAAAATCTACTATTCAAAAAGTTAAACTTCATTCTAACATTGCCAGTTATAACAGGCTTATTGTAGTTACCTGCAAGGCTGCTTGTGGTAGAAAAAAGGCTGTCTTGCGGCAGCCTTTTTTCTTAACTTTAGCATTAATGCTAATTATTTATTCATTACGTACATTGTTACTTCAAAGCCAAAACGCATTTCTGTAGCAGCTGGTTTAGTCCACATGATTATTCCTTTAAGTAAGTTTTTATATTCGCTGTCGCTTTGTTAATTAGTGCTACAACGTGAGACGAATTTTGCGCCCTATTTAAGTTCCACATAACCGTAAACTTACTGATTAGTGACTAAGTAAATTCATGATGCCAACACTACCGATATTGCTAAATCTCGTCACTCAGATGTTTTTGGCGACGTGCACGCACGGAAGCAGCCAGCATGTCTAATAGCTCAACAGTGTCTGGCCAACCTAAGCAGGCATCCGTGATTGATTGGCCATATTCCAACTTACAACCTACCGATTGCTCCTGACGACCTTCATTGAGGTGCGATTCCACCATCACGCCCATAATACGAGCATCCCCAAGCGCCAGTCGGTTACCAACATCACGAGCGACTTCTTTTTGCAACAGATACTGTTTTTGGCTGTTGCCGTGGCTACAATCAATCATCAACATGGGTGCTAGACCTGCGGAAGCAAGACTGTCGCAAGCGGCATCAACGCTGGTGGCGTCAAAATTAGGCATTTTTCCACCACGCAGAATCACATGGCAATCTTCATTACCTGTCGTTGAGATAATCGCCGACTCGCCTTCTTTGGTCACTGAAAGAAAATGATGTGGGCTTGCCGCTGTTTTAATTGCATCTATCGCCACACGTACGTTTCCATCTGTACCATTCTTAAAGCCGACCGGACAGGATAAACCCGAGGCTAGTTCACGATGCACTTGAGATTCAGTCGTGCGTGCGCCAATCGCGCCCCAGCTCACTAAGTCGGCTATGTATTGCGGGGTAATCGTATCTAAAAACTCAGCGCCTGCTGGCATGCCAAGCTCATTGACGTCTAGCAAAAATTTACGCGCCAATGCTAAACCTTCATTTATACGATAGCTACCATCAAGATAAGGGTCATTAATCAACCCCTTCCAACCTACAGTAGTACGCGGCTTTTCAAAATAAACGCGCATCACAATCAACAAGTCAGCAGCCAATGTTTTCTTTACCTCCAGCAAACGACGGGCATATTCCATGCCTGCTTCAGTATCGTGTATAGAACAAGGCCCCACAATCACCAGTAAACGGTCATCTGCCTGATGCAAAATGCTATGAATGGCCGCACGTGTGGCCAGTATATTTTGTGTCGTTTCAACACTTTCTTTAAGACGGCCCAACAAGACCAATGGCGTAATCAATTCTTTGATTTCGCGAATGCGAACATCATCTGTCGCTAATTTTTCATATACCATTTTTTCGTTAGATAGTTTTTCGTCATTAGTCATGTTTATTATGTATTCAATATTTGTTCTAGTACTTGTAGGAATCGGGCATTCTCACTAAATAGCCCAATACTCACCCGCAGATAATCGGGCATTTCATAATTGGCAATCGGGCGCACAATCACACCGTTTTGTAATAGTTTCTGATTGACTATTGCCGCATTCTTGACTTTGAAACTCACAAAATTGGCATATGATGGAATATATTCCAAGCTCAGTTTTTGTAAGCCCTGTATCAACTGTGCCATTCCAGCCTGGTTTAGTGCATAACTACGCGCTACAAAATCATCATCTGCAAGGGAAGCTACTGCAGCGGCTTGGGCGATAGAGTTCACGTTAAATGGCTGACGCACGCGATTCATCATATCCGCTATATCGGGATGCATCATACCGAAGCCTACCCGCAACCCTGCCAGACCATACGCTTTGGAAAAAGTGCGCGAAATAATCAAATTTTCAAACTCGCCTAGCCAACTAATCGCTTCAGATTTATGCGTAGCCGATAGATACTCGTCATAAGCTTCATCCAGCACCACCAGCACATGCTTAGGCACTTGTCTCAAGAATGCCAACAATTCTTCTTTACCAAGCAACGTCCCTGTTGGATTATTAGGGTTAGCCACGAATATGATACGCGTTTTAGCCGTAATAGCGGCAAGCATTGCTTGCAAGTCGTGACCAAAATTCTTGGCAGGCACAACCACACCTGTGGCGCCTGTCGCCTGCGTGACAAGCGGATAGACCGCAAAAGCATGTTGCGAGTAAATCGTTTCACAATCGGCAGTTAGAAAGGCTCGTGCAGCTAGCTCCAAAATATCATTCGAGCCGTTACCAAACACAATTTGCGTAGGCGTAACATTGAATTTATTGACGACCGCCTCACGTAACGCAAAACTGTTGCCATCCGGGTAGCGCGCAATGTCGAGTAACGCCTCTTGTATGGCAAACTCAGCCTTGGGGCTGATGCCCAATGGGTTTTCATTGGAGGCAAGCTTAACAATATCTTCCACGCGCAAGCCCATCTCGCGCGCAAGTTCGGTAATTGGCTTACCGCCTTGATACGGCTCAATTGCTTGAATATGATTGGGGGCTAAATTAGTCATCATTGTTAACGCGAATACAACCTAATGTCATCGTTACCTAATGTAATCGTTAAATGGTACGCTGAAATAAAATCAGCTGAAATAAAAAATGCGGCTTACGCCGCAAGATCTATACTATTTTAACACGCCTTTTAAGGGGTTTACATGATTATCATCATTGCTTAACAGCAATGCATAATTGAGCTTAGCTATTGACTACAATGAGATTCCACCGTATTAAATTAACGCAACCGGATAAGAACCTAATATCTTCAAAAATGATGCTCGCTTCTCAATTTCCTTGATTGCGGCTACGACCTTTGGGTCTTGATAATGTCCTTCAATATCCACAAAAAATACGTATTCCCACATACCTATTCTAGACGGTCTTGATTCCAACTTGGTCATACTGACATCATGTTGAGCTAGCGGATTGAGCAATGCCAGCATAGCGCCTGGCTCATTTTTTGCCGTCATCACCAGCGATGTTTTGTCTTTACCCGATACTGCAACATCATGTTGTGACAACACTAAAAAACGTGTTGTATTTTTAGGATCATCTTCAACATTCTCGGCGAGTATATTGAGCCCAAACAACTCCGCTGCACGCTTGCTGGCAATCGCGGCACTACCGTCGCTCAATGTTGCAAGCTTAGCCGCTTCAGCATTGCTAATTACCGACTCTCTAACTACATTCGGTAAGCTCTTGTTCAGCCATTCATGGCATTGGGCCAGCGATTGCGCGTGCGAATAAACTTTACTAACCTGCTTAATATCCACTTGCTTAGATAATAAGTTGTGATGCACGGCCAATTCAATTTCACCACAAATTTTAAGGCTGGTTTGCATCAACAAATCCAAGGTGCGGCCTACTGCACCCTCGGTTGAGTTTTCTACCGGCACGACGCCATAGTTAGCCTGCCCCGTTTCTACCTGCCGAAATACTTCATCAATTGAGCTGCATTGTATCGGTGCTGACAATCCACCAAATTGTTTATTGGCAGCCTCTTCACTGAATGTGCCAAGCGGCCCTAGAAAAGCAACTGAAAGTTCTTTCTCTAGCGCACGACAATTAGACATAATGCTGCGGAAAATATTAGTCACAGCTTCGGCAGACAGTGGCCCTGTATTAAGCTCGGTTAAGCGCCTTAATACTTGCGCTTCACGTTCAGGACGATAGATAACACCATCATCCTTCAGGCTGCCGATCTCGTGCGCAAGCTGTGCCCGGCGGCTCACAAGTTGTAGCAGCTCGTTATCCAGCGCATCAATTTCATCGCGACATGACTTCAGTTTGTTCAATTTTTGATGATCATTCATGTGGGTTAATGCTTGCTTTCAAAGTCTTGCATGTACGAAACCAGTGCTTGCGCACCAGCCATTGGCATGGCGTTATAGATTGATGCACGCATCCCACCCACCATACGATGACCTTTCAGTTGCAACAGCCCACACGCTTCAGCGCCCTTCAAAAAAGCATCATTTAGGCTTTCATCACGTAAGCTAAACGGGATATTCATCCGTGAACGATTATTGATGGCGATATTATTTGCATAAAAATCCGTGCTATCAATATAGTCATAAAGCAATTTTGCTTTTGCAATATTTTGTTGCTCAATAGCGGCTACACCGCCCTGTGCTAGCAGCCACTCAAATACTAAACCTGCAATATAAATACTATAAGTAGGTGGCGTATTAATCATTGATTGATGTTCCGCCTGTGTTTTCCAATTGAATACCGCGGGTGTCAGCTTAGATGCACGGTCTAACAAATCCTCACGGACAACCACGATACACAAACCGGCTGGCCCTATATTTTTTTGCGCACCGCCGTAAATGACACCATATTGACTCACATCAATGGGACGAGAAAGGATGTGCGAAGACATATCAGCGACAATAGGCACATCACCAGCATCAGGCAAGCCATCAAATTCAACACCGTTGATCGTTTCATTGGTACAAATATGTAGATAGGCTGCGTTTTTATTCAGTTTCCAGCTAGAAAATGCAGGTACATATGTAAACTTGTCTGCTTCGCTACTGGCGACTACATTGATTTTGCCATAAGCACTGGCATCTTCAACGCTACGTTTAGACCATGCACCAGTCACCACATAATCCGCTTCACCGCCATTCAGCAAGTTCAACGGAATAATGGCATTTTCAGCGATGGCGCCACCTTGTAAAAACAGCACTTTATAATTGCTGGGAATGCTTAATAAGGTACGTAAATCAGCCTCTGTTTTTGCCAAAATACTGGTGAACTCTTTACCACGATGTGACATTTCCATCACACTCATACCAGAACCATGCCAGTCTAGCATTTCAGCTTGCGCGTGCTCCAACACTGGTTTTGGCAAAACGGCAGGTCCAGCAGAAAAATTATAAATTTGTGTCATACGTTGATTTTTATTCGTTATTCCTGGTTTTATTCTTAAGCTAGTCTTTATTCCTGACTTTTATCACTCGCGTCTAATTCCTGGTCGTCTGTTTCAACAATTTTTTCAAGCCCTGAAAGTTTCTCACCTTCACCCAAGTTGATTAAAGTCACGCCTTGTGTAGCACGGCCTAACTCACGAATTTCTTTAACACGGGTACGAATCAACACGCCACCAGTGGTGATGAGCATAATTTCATCGTCATCATTCACTAATTTAGCGGCAACCACCAAGCCATTACGTTCACTCGTTGCAATGGCTTTAACACCTTGCGTCCCGCGGCCTGAATGGCGGAAGTCAGCCAGTGCCGTACGTTTGCCGTAGCCATTTTCGGTAGCTACCAACACGGTTTGTTTGTCGTCATCAGCGATCAATAGTGACAATACTTGCTGCTTAACTTGTAGCTTCATGCCTCGTACACCGCGGGTGTTACGCCCCATGCCACGTACATCTTCTTCATCAAACCAAACGGCTTTGCCGCCGTTAGAAATCAATATAATATCGTTTGCGCCATTAGTAATTTCAGCACCAATCAAATAATCATTATCATCTAAATTGATGGCGATAATGCCTGATTTACGCGGGTTGGCAAATTCCACCAGTGCGGTTTTCTTCACGGTACCAAGCGCCGTTGCCATAAAAATAAAGTGGTTTTCGTCAAATTCTTTTACTGACAGTATGGCGTTGATTTTCTCGCCTTCTTCAAGCGGGAAGAGATTCACAATCGGCTTACCACGGCCAATACGGCTACCTTGCGGCACCTCATAGACTTTTAGCCAATACACACGTCCGCGACTACTAAAACACAGAATGTAATCGTGCGTGTTCGCCACAAACATTTTGTCGATGAAATCATCTTCTTTGGTTGGTGCAGCCTGCTTACCACGGCCACCGCGGCGTTGCGCACGGTATTCGTCCAACGGTTGCGATTTCACGTAACCAGTATGTGAAAGTGTTACTACTACGTCTTGCGGTGTGATCAAATCTTCTAATGATAAATCTTGCGCATTGACGACAATTTCACTGCGTCGTTTATCACCGAACTGCTTTCTTATTTCAGTGAGCTCATCGCTAATGATAGTAGTTACACGCGATGGCGTGGCTAATATATTGAGTAAGTCAGCAATAATCTCCATCACCTCTTTGTATTCGCTCACAATTTTGTCTTGCTCAAGACCTGTTAAGCGTTGCAGACGCATTTGCAAGATTTCTTGGGCTTGCACATCGCTTAATTTATAGCCGCTTGGTGATAAGCCAAAATCTACTGATAATCCTTCAGGACGTGAGGCTTCCATCGCCGCACGTTTGAGCATTTCTTCC
The DNA here is from genome assembly GCA_002429455.1 of Methylotenera sp. UBA6020. Taxonomy (GTDB): domain Bacteria; phylum Pseudomonadota; class Gammaproteobacteria; order Burkholderiales; family Methylophilaceae; genus Methylotenera. The sequence goes on from DIZU01000043.1 coordinate 12,016, forward strand.
ACCACGGGTGATTGCCAAGTGCGTGCCATCAAGTCTATTTTAGCTTCGGGTGGCGTTGGCGCGGCTTTAATTAGCGCAATCATGTCATCTACATTGGCCAGTGCGACAGCTAAACCTTCTAATACATGGCCGCGCGCACGCGCTTTTTTCAGCTCAAACACCGTGCGACGCGTGATAACTTCACGGCGATGGCGTAAAAACGCCTCCAGCATTTGTTTAAGGTTCAGCAGGCGTGGCTGACCATCCAGCAAGGCCACCATATTCATACCAAACGTGTCTTGCAACTGCGTTTGCTTGTAAAGGTTGTTTAGCACAACTTCAGCGATTTCGCCGCGTTTAAGTTCGATCACTACGCGCATGCCGGATTTATCTGACTCGTCGCGCAAATCGGAAATACCTTCGATTTTTTTCTCGTTAACCAGTTCAGCGATTTTTTCAACGAAGGTTTTTTTGTTTACTTGGTACGGCAACTCGTCGACGATCAAGGCTTGGCGACCGCCGCGCTCTAAATCTTCCACATGCGTACGACCACGCATCACCACACGACCGCGACCAGTGCGATAACCTTCTTTTACGCCTACTGTGCCGTAGATAATACCTGCGGTTGGAAAATCTGGGGCTGGCACTAACTCAATCAGCTCTTCAATACCCATATCAGGGTCTTTAAGTAACGCAAAGCATGCATCTAACACTTCGTTTAGATTATGTGGCGGAATATTGGTCGCCATACCCACGGCAATACCTGAACTACCGTTAATCAGCAAGTTTGGGATACGCGCAGGCATGATCAGCGGCTCATTCTCGCTGCCATCGTAGTTCGGACCAAAATCCACGGTTTCTTTGTCAATATCGGCTAATAACTCGTGTGCAATTTTCGACATACGGATTTCGGTATAACGCATAGCCGCCGCGTTATCACCATCCACAGAACCAAAGTTACCTTGTCCATCCACCAGCATGTAACGTAATGAAAAGTCTTGCGCCATACGTACGATGGTGTCATACACAGCCGTATCGCCATGTGGATGGTACTTACCAATCACATCACCGACGATACGTGCCGATTTTTTGTATGGTTTGTTGTAGTCGTTGGATAGCTCATGCATCGCAAACAAAACACGCCTGTGCACAGGCTTCAAACCATCACGCACATCGGGTAAAGCACGGCCTACAATTACGCTCATTGCGTAATCAAGGTATGACCGACGCATCTCATCTTCTAAGCTGATTGGCAGGGTTTCTTTAGCGAATTGATCCATGTTTAGACTAACTTATAATAGTTTTTATATGACGCAAATTTTAGCATGATTAGCCTATGGATTAGTGGATTTAACCACACTTTTCACGTTGCTTTTTAATGTAGAAATTGGCATTAATAGACATTCACATTGTTCGCCGTCAAGGTCATTTGTGGATGGTATTTTTACATCGACTTGCTTGTGTTGTTTTATTTCAGTTGCCGGGCTTCATTCTTCAACCCAACCTACGCGCTGCTACTTGACATATTGCCACAAACTCATCGGTGTTGAGTGACGCGCCACCTACCAAGCCACCATCAATGTCAGGCATAGAAAAAAGCTTGGCAGCGTTATCGGCTTTAACACTACCGCCATAGAGTATCTTAATATTTTTGGCTACTTCAGCATCTAACATTTCAATGTGCCCGCGTAAAAAACTTAATACATTTTGCGCGTGTTCTGGTGATGCAGCTTTGCCTGTACCGATTGCCCACACAGGTTCGTAAGCAAGTACACCTCTTGCTAAGTTTTTTACACCAATCTCGCTAATGACTGCGTTGAGTTGCCTAATGGTGACAAGATCGGTAATGCCTTCTTCATATTCAGCTAAGGTCTCGCCCATACAAAAAATTGGCTTTAACCCCGCTTTAATGGCGACTTCAAAGCGCTCACCTATGGAGTGGTCAGTATCATGCCCGCGCTGGCGACGTTCAGAATGGCCAATGATGACATATTCACAACCAAACTCGACTAGCATGCTTGGTGAGACTGAGCCAGTGTAAGCGCCAGATTCAAAACGGCTCATATTTTGACCACCCCATGCAATTGGGCTGCCGTTTAAGATGGCTTCAGCTTGAAATAAATATGGATGCGGCACGCACACCGCATAATCGGCATGTTGGTAGTCATGAGTCCCTGCCAACAAGCCCTCTAAAAAGGCTTTATTGCTAGGTAGTGACCCGTTCATTTTTCGGTTAGCGACTACCAACTTACGTCTCATTCCACATCCCTCTAGCCCGCGTAGGTTGTGCTGAACTTTGCGAGGCTCAGCACATCACTATCATTAACGATTGCTTAATAGTAAATTCATTATAATGGGTGGCGTATTTGTTGGGCTTCATTTTATTCTGCGACACACCGACCAGATTGCTTAAGTTATGTTGTTAAAAAAGCCAAATCTGCTTTTATATCTTCGATGTGCTCTAAACCTACAGCAATTCTTATCAAGCCATCACCAATACCTGCCGCTACACGCGCTTCTGCTGTCACTCGGCTATGCGTAGTAGTGGCTGGATGCGTAATAGTACTTTTTGCATCACCTAAATTGGCGGTAATTGAAATCATTTGCGTCGCATCAATCAACTGCCAAGCTGCTTGCTGCACGGTTTGACCTGATTTTGGTTTCACTTCGAAGCTCACAATGCCGCCGCCATTACTTTGCTGTAGCATGGCAAGCACATGTTGCGGATGTGACTGTAGACCAGGGTAATATACGCGCGCAACTTGCGGTTGCGTCTCTAGCCATGTTGCCAAAGCCAGCGCATTTCGAGCATGGGCCTCCATGCGAACGTAGAGTGTTTCCAACCCTTTTAAGAACACCCAAGCGTTAAACGCGCTCATGGTCACGCCAGCGGTGCGTAAAAAGCCATACACCGGCTCCATGAGAACCTTGCTGCCGAGTACTGCACCGCCTAAGCATCGGCCCTGTCCGTCTATATATTTGGTTGCCGAATGGATAATAATGTCTGCGCCCAATTGCAATGGCTTTTGAATCGCGGGAGTGCAAAAGCAGTTATCCACCACCAAAAGTGCGCCGCTTTCATGTGCAATGTCCGCCAGTGCTTGAATATCACAGACTTCCGTGAGCGGATTAGACGGCGTTTCTACAAAAAATAGTTTGGTTTTTGACGTAACAGCAGTTTGCCATTCGTCGGGGTTAGTCAACGAGACAAATGTGACCTCCAAGCCCCATCGCTTTAAGATATTACCGAACAACTGCACGCTGGTACCAAAAATACTGCGCGACGCAACAACATGATCGCCTGCAGAACATAAACCCATTACACAGGCCAAAATTGCGGACATCCCACTGGAAGTAGCCACACACTGCTCTGCGCCCTCTAAAGCCGCCAGTTTATTTTGAAACATGGTTACCGTAGGGTTAGTAAAGCGCGAGTAAATATTACCCGGCTCTGTGCCACCAAAGCGTGCAGCAGCTTGGGCTGCACTTTGAAACCTGAAGCTTGAATTTAAAAACAAAGCTTCTGAGTTTTCGCCAAATTCGGTTGTCTCACTACCAGCACGCACACTGAGTGTTTCTGGGTGGTATTGTTGTGCTTTTAAGTATTTTTTATCCAACGGTTCTTTATCCGACTGTTCTTTATTCATAGTAATCTCAATTTGACTTAGCTCAATCTTAACGCGCATTAAAAAACCCGTTAAGCAATTTATGCTAAAACGGGTTCTTTTTTACTCGCTTTAGCTGTATTTATAATGCGCCCGCAAGCTGAGTGTGGCCTTGATTAATGTTGGCAAACTCAAATCAGCGCAATTTCATGCTAGACCTTACTTTACATCGAGTCAAGCATGAATAATATTAACTTCAATAACAATCAATTGAAGCAAAGTTTACACACCCTCTTCTTCTAACTCTTCTTTTTCCAGATCTTCATTGGCGTTAATCAAGTTCAAATCCAGCTGTGTACTGGAATTTGTTGGTTTCTGATTTTTATTGACATCACCGCGTGCGGCCTCAATGTTCGCCAAGTATGCTTCACTAATATCCCCGGTAACATACTTGCCATCAAAGCATGAACAATCAAAAGCTTCGATGTTCGGATTGCTTAACTTAATATCATTCACCAGCGCATCCAAGTCTTGGTAAATGAGTGCATCAGCGCCGATTTCTTTGCAGATTTCGTCATCAGTGCGTCCAGTTGCAAGTAATTCATCGCGGCTTGGCATGTCAATGCCATAAACGTTAGGAAAGCGCACAGGCGGTGCAGCAGAGGCGAAATACACTTTATTGGCACCAGCATCTCGTGCCATTTGTACAATTTGCTGCGAAGTAGTGCCGCGCACGATAGAGTCATCTACCAACAATACATTTTTACCTTTGAACTCTATCCCAATCGGATTGAGTTTTTGACGCACCGATTTTTTGCGTAAAGCTTGTCCAGGCATAATAAAAGTACGGCCAATATAACGATTTTTAATAAAACCTTCACGATAATCCAAGCCCAAGGCAATACCAACTTGCAAAGCGCTCGGACGGCTGGTGTCTGGAATTGGAATCACCACGTCAATTTTTTTATCAGCCCATTCCCGCTTAATTTTTTCAGCCAAACTGGTACCCATATCTAAACGGGTTTGATAGACAGAAACACCATCAATCACTGAGTCAGGGCGTGCTAAATATACATATTCAAAAATACAAGGATTCAGTTTTGGATTAACGGCACATTGACGTGAAAAAAAGTTACCTTCCATATCAATAAATATAGCCTCGCCTGGTTCAACATCGCGCACCATTTTGAAACCCAACACATCTAAAGCAACACTTTCAGAAGCAACAATATATTCGGTGCCTTTATCCGTTTCACCTTTACCAATCACCAATGGGCGTATGCCGTTTGGATCACGAAATGCAAGTAAGCCAAAATTAGCAATCATTGCTACCACTGCATAAGCACCCTTGCAACGTTTATGCACACCAGCAACTGCATCAAAAGCCATATCGGGTATTAAGTACCGCGTTACGCGAAGTTTTTTCAATTTCATGCGCCAACACATTGAGCAACACTTCAGAGTCTGAACTAGTATTAATGTGACGCAAATCCTGGCGGAACATCTCTGATTTTAATTGTTCAGAATTAGTTAAATTACCGTTATGTCCGAGCACAATACCAAATGGAGAATTCACATAAAAAGGCTGTGCTTCTGCAGCATTAGAAGAACCGGCTGTAGGGTAACGTACATGCGCGATACCGGCATTACCAACCAAGCTACGCATGTGGCGAGTTTGAAATACATCCTTCACCAAGCCGTTGTTTTTATGCATAAAGAATGTGTTACCGTCACACGTCACAATACCTGCAGCATCCTGCCCACGATGCTGCAATACCAGCAAACCGTCGTACAGCAACTGGTTAACCGGGTTTTTACCTACAATACCTATAATTCCGCACATGAATAAAGCCTTAAGTGATTAATTCTGTAATACAAAGATGCTGACATAACGTAACTATTCAAGTCTAAATAGTTAATTTAATTAATATTAATTAACGCTTATAATTATTATGTATCGCTAATCTAATCGTATTTAACATGCTTAGCAATGCTTATTGGTAACCAAGGTAACATACTGATTACCAATGCTTCAATTGGCGAGCTAAACATCGCGTTTCGCCAACGCGTATCCTTCGGGATATTTGTCAGCCCGGCTAAAAATACCAGCACACAAACAATAAGTAGCCCACGAGCTAAACCAAAAAACGCACCTAATAAGCGATTGAGCCAGCCTAGACCGATCTTCTTAAAAATAACTGATAGTGCAATGGCCAATAAACTAGCTACCAGCAACGTCGCTAAAAATAACACTAAAAATGCGGCTAAAATACGCAAAGATTCGGTTGGGATATCTGCTGGCATCATAGGTAATATCTGATTGGTATAGGTTTTAGCTACATAAAATGCTGCCACCCACCCCAAAATTGCCAAAACTTCTCTCAACAAACCGCGCATCACACTCAACACGATGGATAAGCCAATGATAGTGAGTACTACATAATCAAAAATCGTCATGTATTTTTCTAGCTATTGGTCGAATCATTAAGCAGTGCATTATTCATCAGTAATCACCATGCCTGATAAGCCGGTCTCTTGCACCTTGATGAGTGCATTGGCGGCCTCTTGGCGGGATGCAAAACTACCTGCTCTTAGGCGGATCTTTTCACCTTTAGGCGTCGTGATTTTCTCCGTATGCGATGCAAAACCAGCTTGCTTTAATTTAGTCTGTAACTGTTTCACATTAGCGATATCTGAATATACGCCAACTTGTATCGTAAAATTTCCATCACTTTTTTGTGGCGTTTTAGTTTCGGTTACTTTGGACTCAATCGCTTTAACGTTAGCCGCTTTTACTTCGGCTTTCTTTTCTACTTTATTAGCGTTCTTTTGATTATCAACTACATTCTTCTTGGCATTTATCTTGCTACTTGCCTCAGCCTCAACTGAATTAGCAGGTGATGTCGCAAGGCTTTTCTCAACCTTAGGTTCATTCTTCGCTTCATAAGCTACTGGCGCTTCAGTTTTGGTCGATTCATCAGTGATTGATGCGTCCACTTTAGGAGCAACTGGAATAGCGTTAACTTCAACGTGCTGATTTGAGCTTATTTCTGGCATTGTGATTTTAATGGCTTCTTGCGGCGCTAACGCAGCACGATCTTGTAATATTCTGGGTAAAATAATCACCATAAGCAGTACAAGTGCAATAGCACCTACCAAGCGGCGACGTGCACGCTTTTTTAAATTTAACTCTTGTACATTAGGTAAGTCAGGTGGCATTACTGCTTCCTTAAAGGTAAAGATTGGGTTTTTGAGTGATCATGAAATGCTTGCGTTATTTATTGAAAAGCACAGGTTTCTTTGAAAGCACTTGCATCACATTTGCAACAGTAAAAAAAGAACCAAACACGACTATTTTATCATTTTCACCACTGTCAATACAGGTTTCTGTTGCAATACCGGCTTCTATATCAATACAGGCTTGTAGATAAGCCGCAGCCGCATTATCGAAGGTTTTAACGTTAGCTTTGGGCATTACTTTTGTAATAGCCGCAGTCAAATCCGTAGCGAGAGCGCCACGCACATGATCAATACTAGCAACGTACCAAGTATCAATCTCTTTTCCAACAGCCTCTACAACCCCTTGAATATCTTTATCGGCTAGCATCGCAAACACGGCAAATGTCTTACCAGGCAGGTTCTTTCCGGAGCTTGTCTTTTCATGTTGTGTTTTAGACGCTTTAAGATTCTCAGCAAGTGCGTGTGCGGCATGCGGATTATGTGCCACATCTAAAATCACCCAAGGTGATTTGGATACCGTTTGAAAACGCCCGGTGAGCGTCACCTGGCGCATTGCGCTTGCTATGGCTTCTGTAGCCACTGGCAATTTAGATTGCAAAGACTCAACTGCCGCAATTGCGCAAGCAGCATTGTTAAGCTGAAAGCTGCCTTGTAATGCGGGGAACGGTAGTGTGTGCATTACTTTGCCATTTACTTGATACTGCCAGAAGCGCTCACCAATTACAGCATCGCCTGATACAGGCTTAAAGTCATGATTGATACATTTCAAATCCGCTTGAATTTGTTTGGCGTAAGCAATTAAACTGGCAGGTGGTTCAGCATCGCCACAAATGGCTGGCACGGATGACCGGTACACGCCGGCTTTTTCAAAACCGATTTTCTCGCGCGTATCGCCCAAAAAATCCTGATGATCCAAATCAATACTCGTCACAATCGCACAACTAGGCTCAAACGCATTAACCGCATCCAACCTACCGCCTAGGCCAATTTCTAAAATGGCGATATCAATATTAGCTTGCATAAAATGCCACATTGCTGCCAACGTGCCCACTTCAAAATAAGTAAGCGGTACTGTGACATCGTCAGCTTCTAGCCTAGCCGCATCTACAACGGCAAATGCCGCGCAGAGTTCCGCATCGGTCGCCTCATTGC
>DIZU01000162.1 GCA_002429455.1 Methylotenera sp. UBA6020
TTGGCTGCGTTAGCATCTGTGGATGCCGTGATCTTGTTTGATGAAGACACCCCCTTGCAGCTTATTGACGCGATTCGTCCTGATGTCATCGTCAAGGGTGATGATTACACAGAGAATCAGGTAGTAGGTAGCGCAGAAGTGAAATCCTGGGGCGGTAGCGTCAAACTGATTCCGCTAGTACAAGGCCGTAGCACCAGCAATATTATCAAAAAACTAGGCACCTAGCGCATATGGTCGCCTTAAAGACATCACCGCCAAAAATATTGGTACTAGGCCCAGCTTGGGTGGGCGACATGGTACTCGCACAGAGCCTGTTCAAAACACTAAAGTTAGCACATCCCGAGTGCACCATTGATGTTGCCGCACCTGCCTGGACATTACCGCTCATTGAGCGCATGCCAGAAATCAACAAAGGCATTGCACTACCTTTCAAGCATGGGCAATTTGCATTGTTTGAACGCATCAAATTTGGCAGAAGTTTGCGTCATCAAGGCTATACGCAAGCAATTATCCTAACCAACTCGTTCAAGTCCGCCATCTTACCTTTTGCGGCTAAAATTCCACAACGCACCAGCTTTTTAGGTGAAATGCGTTATGGCCTAATTAACGACATACGTCCACTTGATAAAGAAAAACTACCGCGTACTGTAGATCGATTTGTCTCGTTAGGTCTGCGACCGAATGCCGACCTACCTGCGAACTTGCCTAACCCAACGTTGACGGCCGATACTGGAAATGCATTAGCTAGCTTACAAAAACTTGGCGTAACTGCACCAACCAATAAAGTATTAGGACTTTGTCCAGGCGCCGAATATGGTGAAGCGAAACGCTGGCCTGCCGAATACTATGCTGAGGTAGCCCGAGAAGCGCTCAACAAAGGCTGGCAGGTATGGCTATTTGGCTCGGATAAAGATATTCCTGTTACCCAAACGATTAACCAACTGACTAACAACCAATGCTTGGATTTAGGCGGTAAAACAAACTTAAGCGAAGCCATTGATTTGATGTCACTATGCGACGCTTTGGTCAGCAATGACTCTGGCCTCATGCATGTGGCTGCTGCTTTAGATAAGAAATTGGTCGCCATTTACGGATCGTCAGATCCTCATCACACACCACCAATGCATCCCCAAGCCGTCATTCTATACCTAGGGCTTGAATGCAGCCCGTGCTTCAAAAGAGAGTGTCCATTTCTAGATAAAAACATGCACTTACAATGCCTTAAAAAAATAACGCCAGAAAGTGTAATTAATTTAGTGTGATGATAAAAACGCGCATATTGTTTATTGTGCCAGCACGTTTAGGTGACGCACTAATGATTACACCTGCGTTGGCATTACTCAAGAAACATCATCCAGAATATATGATTGATGTTCTTGCATTTGGTCGTCTTGGTGCCAGCGTATATCAGGATAATCCAAATAGCCAATATTGCTTTCTGATCGAGGAAATTGAATCGCTTAATGAGTTCCTACAAAATTACGTGTTCATTGTTGCTGCACACCGTGATAAAAAAACGTTAGGCCTGCTAGAAAGGCTAAATAAACCTGTCGTACTAATTGAGCCTGCTGATCAACAGCAACAACAAGCACAGCAAGCTTTGAACTTTATTCAAAATTTGTTTACCGAGGATAACGCGAACCCGGCCCAGCCTATTCCCTATCAGGTGTTCGCCAATCATGCGGATGAAACTTACGCACAAACGTTAATTAATCCGCAAAAATCCTATATTGGTCTGCACTTAGGATGTCATGGCATCAATAAAGCGAAAAGCTGGTTATCATGGCGCGCTAAGATTGAACATAAAAAAACATGGCAAGTCAGGCAGTTTGTGGAACTGGCTCAATTACTAAAAGGACACTATCCAGAACATCAAGTAGTACTCACAGGTGGTGAAAATGAGCAGCAACTAGCCCAAGAGTTTTTAAAAACCTACCCAGATGCTCTTAACTGCGTAGGTAAAACAAGCGTGCAACAGCTAGCCGTACTTATGCGCTATTTTTCACTTTATATTTGTGGCGATACTGGCAGTATGCACTTGGCCTGTACCGGCAACACACCGCTCATTGCTCTTTTTGGACCGACCAACTCCATAAGGACTGGACCATATCCACCAGCGCCTTTTAGACGAGTTATCCAAGCAGATATCATGCAAAAAATTAGCGCTAATGATGTACTAGAAGTTGCTAAAGAGTTATTAAATTCATGATAAAAACTATCCAACTCTATTTCACCAGACTCTCAATCAAATCGCTTATTTGGCATCTAGTTGCACTATCCTGCTTAATTGCAGCTCGCATTATACAAATTCAGCATGGCTGGATTAACGATGATTCTGTGCTGTATTTCGAAGTTGCAAGATTATTTTCCATAGGTGAATGGAAACAAGGTCTAGCCCTGTTTAATTGGCCTTTGTATCCAGCACTGATTAGTGCCGTTCACCAATTTACGCACCTTGGAATACAAACCTCCGCCCAAATGCTCAATGTAATATTTTTTGGAATTGCAGCTTTTAGCTTTATCAATCTAATCAGATTGGCTGGCGGCAACAAAACCACGATCGTTTGCGGTAGTTTTTTATTGCTAAGCTCATCATATATTGTGGGCGATGTATTACCCATGCTGTTGCGCGACCAGGGTTTTTGGGCAATGTTTCTTACTAGCTTGGTCTATTTTATTCAGTTTTATCGCCATCAGAAATTAAGTGACGCGCTACTTTGGCAAGTCTGCGCAATCCTAGCGATGCTGTTTAGAATTGAAGCGATAACCTTTTTAGTATGCTTACCATTCATGCTGTTTCAACAGCATGAATTCACTATTAAACAGAAAACTGCACATTACTTAAAGATCAACCTCGTCTCGATCTTCGCGCTCTTCCTTATTATTGGCACTTTAATCATTGCGCCCTCCGTACATTTAAGCGATTTTGGCCGATTGCAAGAAGCAGTAACAATATTCCCCAGAATGCTGACTGACATTGCACAAATATATAAAGCTAAAGCCAATATAATGGGCGAAAAAGTGTTAGGTCATTACTTTGCAGATTATGCCTTACTGGGGATCATCGTCACTTTAATCAGTATTGTAATTATTAATATTATAGAACTCATTAGCTTGCCAGTTATGGGAGTCTTTGCCTTAAGTAAGGTCAACCGCTATAACTTGGTGACTATACATGCGATGCAACAGGATGCACGCCTTGTATTCCATTGGACAGTAGCACTCGCTCTACTCAATGCCTGCATGGTTATAGCCAGTGTGTTTGTGTTATCTGGCCGTTACATAATTGCACTCATATTTATCGTACTGATTTTTGCTGCTTTTCACCTTGCATCATTAATTGAAAAAATACGCACAAAATCAATAAATAAGCGCTGGCAAAAAACATTGCTTTATATACTACTAGCCTTGATGAGCTACTCGGTCATCAAAAATTTGCTTCCCAAACCTGCCGGCTATACCTACGAACAAGAAGCCATGGCCTATGTAAAACAGCAACAAACTCCCGATAGCAAAGTATTTTACGTCACGCCTAGGTCGCGCTATTTTGCTGGGGTGCCCTATGCAGGAAGGGGCTATGACTACTGGGGCTACATACAAAAAGCCATAGCTGACAGTTCAATCTATCAATATGACTATCTTGTCATCAATCTGGATATTAATGATCAATTTCCTGCACGACAAAAAATATTGGAAGAAAAACTACCCCAGTACAAAGTTGCTAAAGAGTTTTACGGCTATAGAAACAAGAAAAAAATTATGCTTTATGTTAAAAAATAATTGGCTGGTGCAGGCTTAATTAAGACTTGGCTTTTAATTGATCCAGCACTTCTTTAGCCGTAATGATAGTTGCTT
>DIZU01000025.1:0-2764 GCA_002429455.1 Methylotenera sp. UBA6020
TCAATGAACAGCAGCGCACCTTCTTGACCGCTACGCTTACTGGAAGCCAATGCGAGCTTGAGTCGATCCATGAGAAGTCGCCGATTGGGCAGGCCAGTGAGGAGGTCATAGAACGCCAGATGCTTGATCGTATCATCCGTTGCCTTGCGCTCGGAGATATCAAAAAAAGTGGTTACCGCACCTGTCACTTGACTGTCGTGGATAATGGGATAAAGCCAATACTCTACCGGGACAGCACTTCCATCTTGATGCCAGAACACCTCATCGTCCCCATGCACTTTTTCATGGCTTAGGAAGGATTGATGAATAGGGCACTCGTTATCCGGATAGGGCGTACCGTCAGCATGGGAATGATGTATCAAACCATGCAAGTGTTTGCCGATTAACTCATTGGCATTCTGGTAGCCGAGGATGTGCAAAGTAGCCTGGTTGACAAAGGTGCAGCCACCACGGGCATCCACCCCATAAATACCTTCGGCTGTGGAGTCCAGTAATAATTGAGCCTGTTGTTGTGCATCTTTGACGGCCTGTGCCTGTGAGCAGGCAATACAGGCGGTGGAAAGTTTGTCTGCAATCTGTGTCAGTGTTCCCAGAACCCGTTTGGGAAATGGCGATCCAGCCTTGCCCAGTACCAGCACCCCGTAACCTGGCAAGGTGAAGGCCATTAAAGTATGTGTGGTGGTTTCAACCCGAAATGACTGGGTGGATGCAGGCGATTCTGCCATGCTACGTTGGCATATTGAGAGAACTTCCTCCGGGGAGTTTTTGATGTGATAGGGAATGCAATGCACTATTTCCATCGCCCCATCGGTGCAGCGTACTACCGCACCAATGTTGCAGCCCAGTTTGCGCATCATCACCGATAAGCTGCTCTGCAACATGGCACACAAATCCGTACCGTTGCCAACGGCCATGACAATTTGAAACAAAGACTGATGTTCTAGTGCAATCAACGTCGGCTCTCCACAATTAGCGTGATTTCTTCATCTGACAATAGGCGTTACGTATCGGTAGGCTGCATATAGAATAAAATGGCATGTGTACCACGCACCAACGTTACCCATATGCCTGAACTTTTTCAGCTTCCCAAATGGTCGCAATAACAACGGTTTTATTATGAAATTCAAGATAGTCCTGCCCGCTGTTGGCGATCTCTCCCAAAGTGAACGCACCAATCAATGGATGTGCTGTATGGTGTAATGAATCAATCTCACTGCTGATCTTCTCGCCGAGAAACAAGGCGCGAGAAATACAGTCCATGGCAACGTCTACAGACGGTTGTGAGGCTGTCGTGGTGTTAGCATCTGCCATGGTACGAACTTGGGCAGCAGCAGACAGAAGGCTGCTCAAATTGCCGTTCATTATATGTACCAATGACCCGCGTGGCACATCGCCCACACAAATCAAACCGCCATCGTGACGCACTGCAATCGGGTCGCGCACGACAAATTCCATATTGAGCCGTGCTACTCCAAAAGGATAGGCTTGTGCAACGGCTGCAAAGTCGATGGGAACACCGGTTTGAGCCTCCAGAACACGGCGATAGGCATCCAGTGCCGGTTCCCAATCCAGCGTCAGGATGACGTTGTTTTCGGATGATGTAACTTCGAATGGGCCAGCAATGGTAAACCAGCCGTGCGCAACGCTAACCTGGCTGTGCAGCCTTGGTATGGCCAGTACGGCGGCATCGCGAATGACGCCCTGTGCCGTGATTAAACAACGCAAGTTTGGAGTTGTCAGCGAGCCTGCGCCACCACCGATGAAATTGCCTTGCAGACCAAATGTATTGAACAGGGAATCTATCAATGCTCCTATGCGCGGGGCCAAACCATCCACCAGAACGAACATCGTTTTGGCTTCTGGCATGGTTCTGGATGGAATTGCCTTGGCGAGCCATTCATCATAATTCAGTGCCGGATCGCTCAGGGAAGGCACTACGTAAACATCCAATGCAGACTTCAGCCCCAACACAATGTTGCCATGATCAAGATATTCAGAGTTCGCGATCAACCCTGGGAAAACACCGCCAAAAATTGGCACAGACAAATTGCGCAGAAACTCATCAAAACTATCAGGTACCGTACCATGGCTTTCGCAAGTCAGCGCCATGATGCCCTGTACGCCTGGTGTCGAGGCGAGTTCAGTAATTGCGGCACGCAAAGAATCCCAATTGCCATCGTTCTGGATTATAAGTGGCATCGCCTCAAGTTTTTTTTTGCTGTTCATTTTCGCGATCCTTTGTAGTCAGGAGTGACGATTGAGAGTGTCCCGAACTTTATATGAACGGGATTTCTCTATATGTATAGCTAATTCTCTAATTAATGGCAGTGTTTGATTCATTAGAGTTTAATTCCTCACTATCGTCATTCCGTCGCAGGACGGAATCCAGACCGCGTGAATACTAGCTACTTATCAAATAAATAGCCATTCGTGAGCGCCACCCTGACTGGATACCAGCCTCCGCTGGTATGACGATATTTACGAGATTAGCTATAATGGTCTAAAGCTCATACATCAGGCAGGAAAACTCAGGCGCAGTCTGTACGGTAGAAGTCATAGGGGATAATCGGGAGCAAAACTATTTTCGTCCGTACTTGCTATTCACGATTCTATAGCTAGTCCCTTAAATAATGACAGTCACGTATTGTTTTTGGTACCACAGGCACTCCGATTTTCTAAGAGATAAATCTCTTGAAAAGTCGTATGTAGGAGCGACGCCTCGTCGCGATTGCACCATTGCTTCGCGAGCCAGCATTTGGCTTCC
>DIZU01000025.1:2866-15002 GCA_002429455.1 Methylotenera sp. UBA6020
GGCGTCGCTCCTACCAATCAATGGTCTTGGCATGACATGACTTTATTTTAGAGACTAGCTATAAGTACAAACCTAAAATAACTCAGCCTGCGCAGCCGGTGGCGCGGCCAATAGCTCGTCCACGTCAATCTCAAAAATCCCAAGTTTTCCAGGGCAGGGCATAAGCGCCAAAGGCGTCGCCTGTTCAAACAGAAAGCCAAAATACTCCTGGTGGACACCGCCAAAGTGGGCACGTTGCTGACGGTTGATGCCTTCAGGTAAGTCTCCTGGTCGGCAACAGAGTACTAAATTGGCAATGCCGACCACGCCACCGTACTCAAGTTTGTCCTTGGTTGGGAGGGGAATGTCAGTTTTGGACTTGATATATTCATAATACTGTTCATACAGACCCTTACTTGCATGAATCAGGACTGGCCCACGGTATTGGGTTCCCCAAGTGCGGTCGTCCACCAGCAGATAGCCGTTAGCAATCAGCCATGCGTAGGGTTGCTTGAGTGAAAGCGCTTTTGTCAGGCCGGTGGGGAGTAGGAGGCTCATGGCTGATTACGCTACGGCAACTCCGGCTTACAGCCGGGTGCCGGTGGGGAACGTGGATATTGTTACCAGCTCATTTAATGGTTGTTTTTTCGGGTGGCGCATAACCCTTGCTCAGAGGTGTAATAATTGGTGCCGGATGTCGGAATCGAACTGACGACCTTCGCATTACAAGTGCGCTGCTCTACCAACTGAGCTAATCCGGCGTATGAACTGAGGTGCGCATTATACTCAAATTATTTACAAAGTGTCATGCTTGCCACCCAACTTCTTCGTGAACATCAAGCAGTGGGCGTTAGAGGCTTTAAATACCTCTTTGCATGGAAGCTTTTTACTTTTGAAATTCATGGCACGACAACCATAGGGGAAGCTGGCCTCATACGTGATGAAGTAATGTGAGCATTGCAGGCAGTCTGGTGGTTCTAACTTATCCATGTTTGATTCGATGTTGAATGAATGACTTGGGTCGGTGTTACCAGTGGTCCGCGTCTGCTTTAGAGCAGTGTAAGCTTTAGGGTGTCAACGACAGCTTTCGGATAGGCAGTTTTCAAAGGTGAATCAGCACTCTCGACCCAAAGCAGACACTTAATCATGACTAAAAACAACTGGAACAAGTCAAATGTTACTCATAATCTGTCGCCAGATTCGCCCTCAACCAGGTTTGGGATTGGCCCCCCGCCAATCCGACTGGGCCGGACGATTAATGCCAAGACAAGCACAAGTGCGATCATAAGCATTAATGAGCCGACAGACAACGACATTTAGATGTGGTGTGCGAGTAACGCTCTGGCATCGGTTATATCAGAATCAGCGGCAGAAAAAACCACAACTAGAATACCCAGTCCTAGCGAACTGCCGAGCTGATGTGCAACATTGATGAGTCCGGAGGCAGCACCGGCATCTTCATGGGCGACACCAGTAATACCAGCAACTGTGAGAGGGCTAAGAGAGCCGCCCTGGCCAACCCCAATCAGTATCATCGGCAGTGCAACACCTATGAGATAGTGAGTATCGGCAGAGGCCTGACTGAGCCATATCATTCCAATTAATGCTATGATAAGCCCTCCGGCAAGCAATCGTCCATTGCCGAACCGATGCGTAAGTCTGGGAACAGCCATAGCCGCGCCAAAATTGGCCAGCGTTGTGGGTAGGAATGCAACCCCTGCTTCAGAGGGGCTGAACCCCAGCACGCCTTGCAGGAACTGGGTAGTGAAGAACCAAAAGCCCATCATACCGCCTAGAAAAAGGATACGCGCTGCATAGGCACCAGAGCGTTCGCGGCTGGCGAACAAGCGTAGTGGCATTATGGGTTTTGCTACGCGCCATTCGTTCAGCACAAGCAGGGTAATCAGAACAACTCCTGATGCGAGGGCCGTAATCGTGAGCGGGTCGCTCCAACCAGTAGCTGTTGACCTGACCAATCCGTATACCAGAGCACTCATGCCCAAGGTCGAGCATATGGCGCCGACCACGTCAAACTTACCTGGTTTCAATTCGGTCTCTTGGAGATAGCGTCTTGCAGCCAACATTAAGGCAATGCCGATAGGGAGATTGATAAAAAAACCGACGCGCCAGGACAGCCAGTCTGCGAAAATGCCGCCAAGTACTAAGCCGACGCTGGCACCTATACCGGCAACGGCGCCGTAATAACCGACTGCCCGTGTTCGCTCGGGCCCCTCGGGAAAGTTCGTAGATAAAAGTGCCAGCGTTGACGGCGCAAGTATGGCTGAGCCGACACCCTGTATTGCCCGAGCACTGAGTAGCCAAAGAGGCGATTGTGCGAAGCCAATAGCGAAAGATGCTAAAGTGAAGAGTGCAAGCCCCGCGATGAACATGCGGCGGCGGCCGAGAATGTCGCCGGCGCGAGCACCAAGTAACAGCAATCCGCCGAAAGTCAGCGTATAGGCGTTCGATACCCAGGAGAGCTCTGTGGTCGTGAAGTGAAGACTACTTTGAATCTTCGGAAGCCCGGTAATGACAATCGAGATGTCGAGCACGATCATCAGATAGCTGACGAGGATGATCGCAAGCACTGGTACATGCTTAGGGTCTATCTTTCCCATTTATGCCACGCTAGCTTCAGGTTGGTATTGTTTGTCGCTGACTTGCTCCATAAAATCAGCCGTTTTACCGTCTAGTTGTTCCTGAATGGCAATATGGGTCATGGCTTTTGTGGCCGAGGCGCCATGCCAATGCTTTTCTCCAGGGGCAATCCATATTACATCACCCGGCCGGATTTCTTCAACTTGGCTCCCCCAAAGCTGAATCAACCCAGTGCCTGATGTTACGATTAACGTTTGTCCAAGAGGATGAATGTGCCATGCGGTGCGAGCGCCGGGCCCGAAGGTGACGTTTGCACCCACCGCGCGTGCAGGCTCATTAGCCTGAAACAGCATGTCAACGCGTACCGATCCAGTGAAGTATTCAGCTGGTCCTTTGGTGGATGGTTCTAATCCGTTTCGCTTGATGTTCATTTCATTAGTCCTTTCTCTAATTGAGGTTCCAGCTCAGTATTCCCGCATGCGAGATGGCAGACAAACAATGCAACCTCACAGTCCAGTCATTTTCAGTACGCTTTCAGGTAGTCGTGCACCCTGTAGGGAGATCTTTGATAAAGCCACATCAATTTTATCGAGATCACCAACTGTGAGTTCGACAACAACGGCATCAAGGTTTTCTTGAAGACGATGCAGCTTCTTGGTTCCTGGGATAGGCACGATCCAGGGCTTCTGCGCCAATAGCCAAGCAAGAGCAACCTGAGCTGGCGTGGCCCCCTTGTGCGCTGCTACATCCCTGACAAGATCGACCAGTGCCAAGTTGGTTTTCAATGCGTCCGGAGCAAAGCGTGAACATTGGCGCGAAAGTCCGAACTTTCAAACTTGGTATTCTCATCGATATTGCCAGTGAGGAATCCTGCACCCAGCGGGCTGAAGGGCACAAAACCAATACCAAGCTCTTCCAGCGTTGGCAGAATCTCAGTCTCAGGACCTCGCCACCATAGCGAATACTCGCTCTGAACTGCCGTCACCGATTGAACGGCGTGGGCACGCCGGATGGTCTGTGCCCCCGCTTCCGAAAGCCCGAAGTACTTAACTTTGCCTTCCTTAATCAGATCCTTGACTGCACCGGCGACGTCTTCAATCGGCACTGCAGGGTCGACGCGATGTTGGTAGAACAGATCGATTACCTCAACACCGAGACGTTTGAGGGAGGCCTCCGCGACCGCCTTGATATGTTCGGGGCGACTGTTCAGCCTGCCGCTACGTTCACCAGTCGTCGGATCAATATTGAAACCGAACTTGGTGGCAATCACCACATGGTCGCGAATCGGTGCCAAAGCTTCACCAACAACTATTTCGTTAGTAAATGGACCATAGACCTCGGCGGTATCGAAGAATGTCACACCGTACTCGAAAGCCGAGCGGATCAGCGAGATCGATTCAGACTTGTCCACGGTCGTCCCGTAGACAGGACTCAGGCTCATGCAGCCAAGTCCAATGGCCGAGACCTCTAGCCCACTAGATCCAAGTTTGCGTCTTTGCATTTTTATCTCCTAGTTTTTTAGTAGTAAGGCAGAGCTACCAAGCTTGGTAGCTTTCATAAGCGGCTCTGCAATCATCAATGCATAATGTACTCGTTATGCGAGTATTTGATTAGACGGTATAATTAGCATAACCTTATGAATTGAGCTCATGAATGGCCGCTGAGAAATTTGACGATCTTTTTGCTTTTGTTGCAGTTGCGCGCGAGGGTAGTTTTACCAAGGCTGCGGCGCAGCTTGGTGTGTCTCAATCCGCATTGAGTCACACTATTAGAGGGTTGGAGACAAGACTCGGGCTAAGGCTTTTGACACGCACCACGCGTAGTGTATCTACTTCCGAAGCAGGCGAGCGTCTATTGCAGACGCTGCGACCAAGATTTGAAGAAATCGAAGATGAGCTTGCGGCCTTGAGCGAACTTAGAGATAAACCTGCTGGCACTATTCGCATCACCGCTGCTGAACATGCGGCCAACTCCGTACTTTGGCCAAAATTGGCAAAATTTTTGCCAGACTACCCTGACATCAAGGTGGAGATCATCGTCGACTACGGCCTGACCGACATTGTGGCACAGCGTTATGACGCTGGCGTACGGCTTGGGGATCAGGTGGAAAAGACATGATTGCAGTGCGCATAGCGCCGGACTTACGTATGGCTGTGGTCGCGACACCGACTTACTTCTCAATGCGACCACCCCCAAAAATTCCTCAGGATCTTGCTGCTCACGATTGCATCAATCTAAGGTTTCTCACCAAAGGAGACATTTATGCTTGGGAGTTTGAGAAAGAGGGGCATGAGCTGAAAGTACATGTTCAGGGCCAATTGGTTTTTAACAGCGGTACTCCAATCTTAAAGGCAGCATTGGCCGGATTCGGTGTTGCCTGTGTGCCGGAGGATATGGCACAGGAGTACATTGCAGAAGGACACCTTCAGAGGGTGCTTGAGGATTGGTGTCCGACATTCCAGGGCTATCATATCTACTACGCAAGCCGCCGTCAGTCCTCTCCGGCATTCGCATTACTGATCAATGCGCTACGCTACCGGAGTTAAGCTCAAAATCAAGTCCCAGTAGATTAGCTCGTACAGCTGTGCTTAATCGATGCAGGCATAGAGATGCATTGAATGTCCGTTTTGGCCGAATATTATCAGTGATCAGCATCTGCTTTGAGTAATGCAATTTTTTCGGTGTTAACGACTACTTTTTGGCAAGCAGTTCTCGGAGGTAAATTAACATTTTCGAAATAAAGTCTGGGAAGTCCAATAGCCGCACCACCGGATGTAACCAGGTAATTGTGGATATCCTGTTGCTCCAAGCAGATCGCCAACACTGTCGATGTGCGATCCTCACGGACCAGTCGCCGATTATTTTCTAAGAGGAGAAAATGATGTTAGCTATAGCTAGTCTCCAAAATAAAGTCATGTCATGCCAAGACCGTTGATTGGTAGGAGCGACGCCCCGTCGCGAAGCAATGGTGCAATCGCGACGAGGCGTCGCTCCTACCAAAAACAATACGTGACTGTCATTATTTAGAGGATTGGCTATAACGCCTTAGTCACAACGGTTCTACCTGTCATGGATATGAAGCGCGCCAGAAGTTTTTACGAAAACAAACTGGGTTTGAAGCCGGGTAGTCTTTGAAGACTATGACTTACCTGAGCTAAAAACTGTCAATCACGTGTGCGTTATGGGCTCCGAAAAAGCCGCTTGGTTCAAGGACACTGAAGGAAATTATCTGTGTATTCACGAAGACGTTGCATGAAAGTCCCCGGGCAATAGAACCATATGGCGGGATCGGTCATCAGCATCATGCCTAACCCGCGCTACATGGAACGCAACCCTTCCAGTGTTAGGAGGAGGATGTAAACAATTTGTGCCCGTTATTTTTTTAAGTGTATATAGAATTTAACTGTGGTTAAAGCTGAGCGAAATTTATCATTTGCCGTGTCGATTTGGACTATGCCAACTTTAACATCGGGTTCACGAATTGGTTACGATGTTTGAATAGCGTACAGGTTGGTTCAAACATTGCGCCTAAACTTAATTTTGCTTCATCTGCGGCCTGCCCACTTTGAAACGTATGGAAACCATCGCGTATGCACATTTTAATATTATAAATCCAGCTTAAACTATACAAATTCACTTGCTGGCTATGCATATAATCCAATACCTATGTATTTATCTATCAGCACTCCGTTGCCATGTAATAAGCAATTAAAACCAATCAATTTTTCATGCATGTAATACAGCACAAATCGACATTGATTTGGCATTAAGCCTGCTAACGCCTCAAAAAATTCCAAAGTGAGTTTTTCAAACTTAAACTCACTTTTTTCGCGGCAATTTAAATATAAGTGATAGATTTTCTCTAAGTGCGGTGGTAGGCCGTCATGTTCTTCAATATGCAATTGATCAAACTGTTTGAGTTCACCACGTAACATTTTGCTAGTGTCGTTACTTAATGTCGCTAGATAGCCATCGAGCTCTTTAAAGTTGATTGAATTTTTAGCTACGAGTTTGTCATCTATGCATGTGTAACCTTGCTTGGCTAATAGAGGCTGTAATTGCTTGGTATCAATATCCATAACATCTTTGAATGCAATGACGTTTGCGCCTTCGCGTTCGGCAACGTCATCTAATTTTTCAGTGAGTACGTTAATCATTTCGGCATCTAGTGGTTGGTCTTTAAAAAAACCAATTTGTGCTGAATCAGTAACTGGTGAACCCACACAAAGTAGACGTACTGTCCTTTGGTTTGGCAACAATTTACTTAAGTGATGCGTTACAGCTTTCATATCGCCTTGCACAGCGGTATCGAGAGCATGATTGGTTATAAATATTGGGGCAATACATACAACTGTGCCAGCCTTTGACAACGAGATATAGCCAGTTTTAAAGCCTACGATTCTTCCTAATTCAAATGCCAAATGATACCGATATCCTTCTAGCGAGTTTGGCAGCAAACGTTGCCAGGTTGTTTCGTCATATTTAGCCGCGGTAAAGGTATAGTGCGTTTCGTAACGAGGTGATTCAGACTCATCATAACTACGTGCAAGTTGCATAATTATTTGACCTTTTTCAAGATTAATGTGGCGCCGGTACCGCCAAAAGCAAATGAATTCGACATTGCATACTCAAGATTTGGCAAGGTTTTGGATACATTAGGTACATAATCCAAATCACATTCAGTGTCTGGCCGAATGAGGTTAATAGTGGGTGGTAGCATGTTGGTATTTACCGCGAGCGTAGTGATAATTGTTTCCAGCGCGCCGGCAGCGCCCATCAGGTGCCCATGCATTGATTTAGTTGAGCTCATACTCAGCTTGTAAGCATGTCCATTAAAAACTTTTTTAACCGCATTGGTTTCCGTAATGTCATTGAGTTGTGTCCCTGTGCCATGAGCATTAATGTACTGAATATCGTTTGGCGATAATCCTGCATCTGCAAGCGCGGCTTGCATGGTTGAGGCTTGCCCGTTGACTGAGGGCTGCGTAATATGATTGCTATCATTTGCTGTGCCATAGCCAACGATTTCCGCGTAGATCGTTGCTCCACGCGCTTCGGCATGTTCAAAAGACTCTAGGAGCAACATAGCTGCACCTTCACCTAACACCAAACCCGTGCGGTTAGCTGAAAAAGGCTTGCAAGAGGCGCCCAGATCATCCACGTCTTCTTCAGCCAGCGTTCGAAGTGCTTCCCATGCCTTGATGCTGCCATAGGTTAAAAGTGCCTCGGTGCCTCCCGCCAACATTACGTCAGCATAACCATGACGTATTAGCCTGGCAGCTTCGCCAATCGCAACGGCTGAAGATGAGCAGGCGGTGGAAAAGGTTTGATTTGGGCCTGTAATTTGATGCTCAAGCGCAATAGCCGAGGCAGCAGCATTATTCATGCTCATCAATACAGTAAAAGGTTTAAGCCGACTTGCACCATCTCGATAAAGCCTGACATAGCCTTCTTCAAGCGAATTTGCGCCTCCCATGCCGGTGCCAAGATATATGCCCATACGTGGCTTTACTGCATCGTCTAAGATCAAGCCTGCATTCTTAATGGCTTCTATGCTCGTATAAAGTGCCATTTGGCTGGCACGATCGAGCATTGAATATGTATGCTTACTAAAATGATCTGCAGGGTTAAACTGCGCCTGCGCAGCAATTTTACAATCTAATTGATCGACAAATGGGGCATCTAGTAGTTTGATGCCTGAAACGCCGCCAAACACCTGTTGTATTAAATCAGCAATATTATTACCAAGTGGTGATACCACGCTTAAGCCAGTAATGACCACTCGTTTACGCTGTAAACTATCAGTCATTATTGTTTTTGTGCAACAATTAATCGGTGTACTAAAGCGGTTACATCCTGCAAAGTATTAATGTTGATTTGATCATTAGGCACTTTAATTTTGAAATAGTCTTCTGCATTAAAAATCAAGTCAAACGTATCTAGTGAATCTAAACCAAGCTCTTTTAGGTTGCTGTCAGCTTTAATAGTATCTATATCCAACTCCATTTTAGACGCAATCATTTGTGCTAATACTTTTGATATTTCATCAATATCCAGCACTTTATCTGAGCTAACTGAATGGTCTGTCATTTTTAAACGTCCTTTTAGTTTGTCTATACCAAGGCTTGTATTGCGTTAAACGAAGTCAGCATCTCTGACTGTTGTTTGCAAAACACTGCGGTACGCTTTGCTACATCGTCTTTACGTTTATCAAGCGTTAACACGTGATAGGTATCATTTACAAAAAAAGTTTCTATCGTTTTTGATGCAATATTGGCCTGCGTATAATAGGCATTTTTTAAGCTCGCCATGTCATCTTCGGTAGAGTGCACAATCAGGGTAGGCGCAATGACGTTTTTCAAGGATTTTTTAGCCGCTTTGATTAAACGCATGCTTTCTAAAATCACGGTTGCCGGCGTTTTGAAATATCCAATTTTATCTGCTGCGTGATGGTCGCGATTTTCTAGAATGGCGTGCACTAGTGCCCGCGTTCGTTCGTCTTTAATACCATAAGGGGAGGTTTCTTCCCACTGCATAAAGTATTTAAGTGGGGTGTAAAGTACTAATGGTAAAAGTATTTTTTGTTTGAACTTAGGTACATTCCAGCCATCATAAAAAAACGTAGTTGAAAGTAAAATCACTCCGGCTATTTGATGCTTCTTTTTAGCCGCTAGTAATAGCGCAATTAGCGCACCCATAGACAGTCCCGCTACAAAGACATGTTCACATTCTTCTTTCAGTGCATCGAATGCAACCTCAATGGATTGATACCAATCATGCCAGCGGGTTGCAGTTAAAGCCTCAATCGTAGCGCAATGCCCGGCCAGTTCAGGACAAGCAACGGTAAACCCTTGGCGAGCAATGGTCTTGCCGAACTGTTTCATTTCTGTAGGTGTTCCGGTTAAACCATGTACCAGTAAAACGCCTACTTTACCTTTACGTTCAATAAAACCAATAGGACCCAAAAGCTCATCAATTTTATTATGTGACTTTATTTCCAAGGCAGACTCTTTCGATATTAAATCTTGTGTCATATGTAACCACTACTCACAATTACCATGCCTAAGCTAATGCAAGCCACGTTTAACCAGCGCTGGGCACTCTCCCGTTTTTTTAAACCAAGCTGAATTTGTAATGACATTTTGTTGACGCAGAAAGTCCTTATCAATGGTCAAAGCCAAAAGTGTTGAGGTCTCTGCATATAAGTTATCAATTTAAGCTATTGTGCGCCGCAGCGTTTAAGCAGCGATTCAAACAATTGAATACCTAAATCAATTTCCTCATTGGTAATAAGCAATGAAGGTGCTAGAGTGATTACGTTTTTTTGATACCCGCCAATGTCCAGCACCAAGCCATATTGTTTACCACTAATATCAATGTCGCCTTTTAAACCCTCGTTAAACATGCGGTCAGCCAGCGCACGGCTTGGGGTGTAACCATCTTCAGTGCAAAGCTCAATACGCAAGGCCAAACCAAGTCCACTCACATCACCTACTACTTTCCAGCGTGATTTCAGTTCTTGAATACGCTTCAAAAAGTAGGCACCACGTTCGCGGATTTGTGGCTCAAAATCATGCTCTTGCGTCATTTTCATAACTTCAAGCGCCACTGAAGTTCCGAGCGGATTTGATGCGAAAGTGGAATGGGTAGTGCCTGGTGGAAATTTCTCTGGATTAATTAATTCCTCACGCGCCCATATCCCAGATAAAGGATTTAAACCGTTGGTTATTGCCTTACCAAATACAAATATATCTGGCACGATGCCAAAATTTTCCCAAGACCAGAGTTTACCCGTACGATAAACACCCATTTGTATTTCATCGGCAACCAATAATACATTACGCTTTTTGAGGCTTGCTTGCAGTTTTTGCATGTAACCTTCGGGCGGAATAATATAGCCGCCAGTGCCTTGAACAGGCTCAATATAAAATGCACCAAATTCACATTGTTTAGCTTTTTCATCCCAAACAGACTGATATTCCGTTTCAAATAACTTTTCAAACTCTTTGTGGCAATAGGTATCGCAAGTTTCTACTTTCATGTCGTACGGACAGCGGAAGCAATATGGGTATGGCACAAAATGCGCACGATCAGAAAAGTTACCAAAACGACGACGATATCGGTAGCTAGAAGTAATCGCAGAAGCGCCTAACGTACGGCCATGATAGCCTCCCATAAAGGCAAATTGATGAGTCTTGCCTGTATGATTGCGTACAACTTTGAGAGAGTCTTCAACTGCTTGTGCACCCCCAACATTAAAATGCACGCGACCTTTCTCGCCATACTTATCTTCCATGTACTTACAGATAATTTCTGCTAAATCCACTTTTTCTTTATGTAAATATTGGCTTGCCAGTTGCGGTAACGTATCAATCTGTTTTTTCAGTGTGTCGCTGATACGCTTGTTTTTATAGCCAAAATTTACCGCTGAATACCACATTTGCCAATCAAGGTAAGGGGTATTGTTTTCATCATATAAAAAACTGCCTTCACAACCCTCAAATACCTTAGGCGGGTCAGCATAATTCACAGTATCGCCATGTGAGCAATACTTATCGTTTTTTTCTAAAATTTCGATGATTTTGGTATCCATCAGGCAAGCTCTTCCGTTAAATGAATTAAATTGTGATGTTTAGTGCTGATTGTTTATGCAACTAGGTTTTTGGCTATTGCGCCACTTAATTGCTTGTTAGCAATATCCCATTTCTTAACTACGTCTAAGACTTCTGCAAAGGTTTGAAAGCGTCTAAATGTTATATTTTCTTGTTCACAATGGGTAATGAGCTTACCTTTTGCAAACACAATATCTGCATGTTTAGCGAGGCAATAATCAGATTTTCCATCGCCTACCAACACGATGGGGCCGCCGACATCTTCAGATAACTGCTCGGCTATTTGGCATTTACATACACCATTACCGGCTTTGCAATCTGGATTGCGGTACGGGTAGCTGATTGCAACGCCATTTGGTTTGAAATGCAGCTTGTTGGCGTATATTGGCATGCTAGGAATTGCCGCATTACGAGTTGCCACATCGATGGCGTGATCCAAGCCATCACTTACAATGGCCACTTTAGAAAATTGACTAATATATTTATAGAATGGGATGAAACTGGCATCTAGCTGGATACCACGAAAAAAATTCTCTAGTGTGACTTGGTCTACTTCTACCAAATCTAACTGTTGTTGCATACAGTCGATTGCTGTAATTGCACCTTTTAACCAATCCGCTTCGAGATCTTTCCAACTATCATCAGCAAAGCGCTCTAACATAGCATCCACCGTATCACCTACAGAAAGGGTGCCATCAAAATCAATCACAAATAGCATGTATAGTATTTTCTCTTTTTATTACAAATTGTTTAACAATCATTAATACTAAAGTTTAAACGCATGTAACTTACAAACTACTTACACTTTGCTAAAAAACCAAGTGTATGTGGTCATTTAATTACCTTTATACCAGCAGTTTTATACCTAACCTTCTGAACGAGGTGACTTTTCCTTTTATCATCTAATTCGTCTTTTTTAAAAGGGGGCGCGCTCAAATTTGAAGTGC
>DIZU01000163.1:0-8727 GCA_002429455.1 Methylotenera sp. UBA6020
ACACTGGCGCAAACCAATACGCCATCAGTAGTGGCATGATGCAAAAGCATGGACGTTAAAATAGGTAACATCATGGCGTTTGCTTGTTCAGGGCTTACTGTTTGCCCTTTCATGAGGATCTCGATGGTTTCTTTATCCAAAGCCAGTACAACCATCACCGCAATCACCAGCATACCCGCCATATAAATGCCACCGACAGCAATCAGTTGTGCCGTATTTTTCTTAAAGCCGGCAAACAAATGATTGATTTCTAAATCCTGACGTTGTGTGAGCGCTTTACAGCCCCACATCAGCCCGGCGGCAAACACCGGGGCCAACAAAGTGCTTAGCACAGAGCCAATCACCGGAATGAGTGAAATCGGCACGATAATGGCCAAATAAATCACGAATAAAATAATCCACATCGCAGGGTTTGCTTTAAATAAATTAAAGCCACTTACTATCCAAGACCAGGCATTGCCTGCTGGAACCTGTCTAACTTCCAGTGGTTTAATTTCCAGCGGCTTATTTTGTAAGTTTTCTGCCATGTTGCTCTTCCTATCCGTCGCTATTTAGCGGCACACTTTTATAATGGAACTGCACGTAATTTAAGTATATTTTTGAATTGATCCGGATTTTTTGCATGCGTTAATTCACCAGCCTGTGGATAAATTTGATCATACAGTCGTGACAACCAAAAGCGCAATGCAGCGATGCGCAATAAACTGGGCCAAGCCTCATGCTCAGCTTGACTAAATGGTCTGACAGCCTGATATGCTTGTAGCATGGCATTTAATCTTGGCGCATCTAAACGACCATCCGCGTGCACGCACCAGTCGTTGACTGTAATCGCCAAATCATACGCCAGCACGCCGTGGTAGGCATAATAAAAATCGATCAAACCGCCTATCTTATCGCCATCAAACAACACATTATCGCGGAACAAATCAGCGTGAATGACGCCCATGGCGAGTTGCGTGGTATCTAATGCGTTTTGAAACGC
Source organism: Methylotenera sp. UBA6020 (assembly GCA_002429455.1). GTDB lineage: Bacteria > Pseudomonadota > Gammaproteobacteria > Burkholderiales > Methylophilaceae > Methylotenera. The sequence continues at coordinate 983 of DIZU01000163.1, forward strand.
TAATTCATTCTGTAATAGCTGCTGGTCAGCCGCAGTCAAATGCGGCATGACTTGTTGCGCCGTTTTGGTACGCCAATCCGCACCACGTGAGTTATGACTATGTTGATGGCTAGACGGCCTATCAAACGACTGCCCGGCAATATGCATTTGCGCCAAGACAGTGCCAACTGCAGCACATTGTGTGACATTTGGCACTTCAACATCTTGCCCTGTTAAACAACTGATTAACGTGGCAGGTCTGCCGTTGAGCATGTGTAAACTGACGCCGGCTTTATCCGCAATCGGCTGTGGGCATGGCACACCATGCGCTGCAAGATGACTCATTAAATCAATAAAATAGGGCAACTCTTCTAACGTGTTTTGTTCAAATAGCGTGAGCACATACCTACTCTGACTGGTCGTTACGAAATAATTCGTGTTGGTAATGCCAGAAGAAATACCTTTTAATTCAATAAGCTCGCCAATAGCATAATCTTGGAGCCACACGTTTAATTGTTGAATACTGACGGAAGTAAATACAGACATAGGCTAGATATATTAAGTTGGGTATATTAAGTGGCTAAATAAAAATAGAATAAAATGATTAAGTAAACTGACTACACCAGAAATTAAGAATTAATAAATAAAGAGGGCGTAATACCCTCTTTATGAATTTCGACTAAAATTTAAAAAGCTCACTTCAAATCAATGCGCATTAAAACCTAAACAATGTCCATTTAGGGATACTCAATGGTTGGGTCGGACCATCCATTAACCAGCCGCCATTTTGATCTTCTCTATGCATGTAGTAAGGCACGCCGTGCGCTGGCGTCACTTTCATCATGTAAAGTTGACCGTTGATGCGATACTCTTCAATGGTTTCGCCTTTTTTCTTCACAATGGTGACTTGCGGCTGATCTGCAGCATTTTCATCATTACTAATGGCCGGAGGTGGAATATCCTCCAATGGCTGCAAATTGGCTGGCGGTTCTTTAGCTAAAGCCACTAAAGGCAATTGCGCAGATGTCAATGCCAGCAACAGTAACCCTAAACTTTTCCAGATCTTAATTTTATAGTCTTTGCGCATAAGTCCTCATCACTTGTTATTGAATTACTGGTCACTGAAGCACTGGTTATTAAATTAGGTCTTAGAATTAATTAACAGTTACTTAACCGTGTTTTATTTTATCAAATTACACGTACTATAACGGCATTCATTACAAATAAAGCTGAATACGCTCTTCTTCCGCAGATAATTTGAACCCGCGTGTTTCATAATGTTTGAATATTGCTTCTACAATCATAGCAGGGTCATCTATCACTTGAATCAAATCAAGATCACTGGCAGAAATCATATCTTCATCCACCAACGTGGTTTTAACCCAATCAATTAACCCGCGCCAAAAAGGTTCACACACCAAAATAATCGGTATTTTTAAGGTTTTACCTGTTTGCACCAGCGTAATCGCCTCCATCAGTTCATCTAAGGTGCCAAACCCACCAGGCATCACCACATAGGCTGAGGCGTATTTCACAAACATCACCTTGCGCATGAAAAAGTGCTTAAAGTTTTGACTGATGTCCTGATAGGTATTATTTGATTGCTCATGCGGCAACTCAATATTCAGGCCAATACTGGGTGATTTACCACTAAAAGCTCCTTTATTGGCGGCCTCCATAATACCTGGACCACCGCCTGAAATCACACTAAAACCGGCATTGGATAACAGTCTGGCAATCTCTTCGGTCAAATGATAATAAGGGCTATCAGGTCGGGTACGCGCACTGCCAAAAATAGAAACGGCTGGTGTGATTTCTTTGAGCCGTTCCGTAGCATCGACGAATTCTGCCATAATCTCAAATGCATGCCATGATTCATGCGCGGTATGATTACGGCCTTGCACATCAGGATCGGTAATTTTTGGAATTTTTTTTGCAACAGACATAATTTAGGCCCCCAAATATATGAAAACGTTGTTATTAGTGGATGGCTCATCCTACCTGTATCGTGCCTTTCACGCCATGCCTGACTTGAGAAATCGTCAGAATGAACCCACCGGCGCGATTCAGGGTGTACTCAATATGTTACGCCGTTTACATAAAGATTACCCTAGCGATTATAGCGCGTGTGTTTTTGATGCAAAAGGCAAAACTTTTCGTGATGATATTTATGCGGAATATAAAGCCAATCGCGCTGCTATGCCAGATGATTTACGCCCGCAAATAGAGCCTTTGCATGAAGCCATCAAAGCCATGGGCTGGCCGCTGATTATGATAGAGGGTGTAGAAGCCGACGATGTGATAGGCGCACTGGCAAAACAGGCAGAGCGTGAAGGTGTGCGCGTGATTATTTCAACGGGTGATAAAGATATATCGCAACTGGTAAATCAACATATCACGGTCGTCAATACCATGCGCGATGCTTTCAGAAAGGTCGACGATGTACTAGACATTGCCGGCGTTGAAAAGAAATTTGGCATACCTCCGAGCTTGATAGTGGATTATCTCGTTCTAATTGGCGACACCTCAGACAACGTACCCGGCGTTGAGAAAGTAGGCCCTAAAACCGCTGTTAAATGGCTAAAACAATATGGCTCATTAGATAATATTGTTGCTAACGCGGACGAAATTAAAGGCGTAGTCGGCGAGAACTTGCGCAAAGCCCTGCCCTGGCTACCAACAGCACGAGAGTTGATTACCATCCGTTGTGATGTTGGCATTCAGGAGAATCTGGCAGACCTTGCGCCACAAGCCATTGATAAAGCCAAACTGGCTGAGTTATTTGATCGCTTTGAGTTTAAAAGCTGGCGTAAGGAGTTGGATAACATGCCCAATGTCGCAGCAACAGCTGCATCCACAGCACCAATGCAAACTCAATCTGCAACTACTGACATGTTTGCCGTTACTCAACATGTTGCAAACACCGCACGAAATTACGAAACTATTTTAACTAATGAACAATTAGATAGTTGGCTGACTAAATTAAGCGTTGCTGAATTAGTCTGCTTTGATACCGAAACCACTTCGCTAGACCCCATGACCGCCAAAATTGTTGGCATGTCATTTAGCGTAGAGGCCGGTAGCGCGGCTTACTTGCCGCTTATGCATGATTATTTTGATGCGCCGGCACAACTCGACTTTGCAGCATGCCTCAATAAAATAAAACCTATTTTAGAAAACCCTGCCATTAAAAAAGTAGGGCAAAACCTTAAGTATGACCAACACGTACTGGCCAACCATGGCATACAGCTAAACGGCATTACGCACGATACGCTGTTGCAATCGTATGTATTCGAATCGCACAAAACACATGGCATGGATGACCTTGCCATGCGTCATTTGGAGTTAAAAACCATCACGTTTGAAGAAGTGGCTGGCAAAGGTGCCAAGCAGGTCACTTTCAACCAGGTAACGGTGGAAGTCGCCGCCGAATATGCCGCTGAAGATGCCGACATTACCCTGCAATTACATCAGGCCATGTATCCGCAAATACAAAACGACGCGAAACTTGATTACATTTATAACCACATTGAGATGCCCGTCTCCAACATCTTGTTTACCATTGAACGCAACGGCGTGTTGATTGATAGAGACATGCTCAATGTGCAAAGCAATGAAATCGGCTTGAAGCTGGTCGCACTTGAAAACCAAGCCTACGAGCTCGCAGGGCAACCTTTCAATCTAGGCTCGCCGAAACAATTGCAGGAGATTTTATTCGGCAAACTAGGCATTAAGCCCCTCAAAAAAACGCCCTCCGGTGCGCCTTCTACCGATGAAGACGTGTTGCAAGAGCTGGCACTAGACTACCCTTTGCCGAAGGTATTGCTCGAATATCGCGGGCTGGCCAAACTAAAATCGACCTACACTGACAAACTGCCGCGCATGATCAACCCGACCACCGGCCGCGTACATACCAGCTACAATCAAGCGGTGGCGATTACTGGGCGTTTGGCAAGCTCAGACCCTAATTTGCAAAACATCCCTGTACGCACCGCCGAAGGTCGCCGCATTCGTGAAGCCTTTATTGCCCCGGCTGGCAGTAGCATTGTCTCAGCGGATTATTCACAAATCGAGCTTCGCATCATGGCACATTTGTCAAAAGATGAAGGCATGCTAAAAGCCTTTGCCAATAACGAAGATATTCACCGCCATACCGCCGCCGAGATTTTTGGCGTGGAAACGGACGCCGTAGACAACGAACAGCGCCGCTACGCAAAAGTCATCAACTTCGGCCTCATTTACGGTATGAGCGCCTTTGGCCTCGCGCAAAACCTCAATATCGAACGTAGCGCCGCGCAAAGCTATATTGAACGCTACTTTACCCGCTACCCCGGGGTACGTGAATACATGCAGAACACGCGTGAAATCGCCAAACAAAAAGGCTATGTAGAAACCTATTTCGGCCGAAGATTATGGGTACCAGAAATCAACAGCGCCAATGGAATAAGAAGAGCAGGTGCCGAGCGCGCCGCCATTAATGCACCTATGCAAGGCACGGCGGCTGACCTCATCAAACTCGCCATGATTGCAGTAGATAAATGGCTAAAAGACGGAAAACTGCACAGCAAACTCATCATGCAGGTACACGATGAGCTGGTGCTGGAAGTGCCTGAATCTGAGCTAGAATTGGTTAAAACCACTTTGCCGCAGCTTATGCAACACGTGGCTAAACTGGATGTACCGCTGTTAGCTGAAGTGGGTGTGGGAAATAATTGGGAAACAGCACATTAATTTAATGTCTGTTCTTTTTCATAAACTCATTCAACTAAAAATGTTGCACGCGCTAACTTTTAACCATGTTAACGTTTTTTATTTACAATGAACGTGATTGGTATTTACATCATTGGCGATGAAATCCTCTCCGGCAAACGCGAGGATAAGCATCTTAGCCAAGCCATCCAAATACTCAAAGATCGCGGACTGGCGCTAGCTTGGGCAAATTATTTGGGTGATGATCCGGCTAAATTAACTGCGAGTTTTAGACGCAGTTTTGCAACAACCGATATTGTATTTTCATTCGGCGGCATTGGCGCCACACCGGACGACTACACTAGACTAGCGGCAGCAGATGCGTTATCTATAGCAATTGAGCGTCATGCCGACGCCGTGCTGGAAATTGAAGCGCAGTTTGGCGAAGGCGCGTACCCTAAGCGCGTATTGATGGCTGACTTTCCCAAAGGCGCGGCGCTTATCCCTAACCCGATCAATCGAGTTGCGGGATTTTCTGTAGGCTCGCATTACTTTTTGCCGGGTTTTCCGCAAATGGCATGGCCAATGATGGAATGGGTGCTCGATACCCACTATCAGCATCTTTTTCATACTCAAACCACTACCGAAGTTTCGATTAAAATATTTGAAGTCGGCGAAAGCCAGCTGATTGATTTAATGAATGCTATTTTGCAGAAATACCCCGCTATTAAGCTTTTCAGCTTGCCCAGCTTAAGCCCTAAAAAACTGATAGAGCTTGGGCTGAAAGGCGACCTCGCGATTTGCCAACAGGCGATGGGCGAAATTCAAGCTTACCTGGACATGCACCAAATGCCGTGGCAAACGCTGGATAATTAAAACTCTCAATATTCTAAATGCTGATTGACCGTTTCAGTCATGCAAGTAACCGCAAATAAGCTTACCGCCGCCATGGCGGAAACGTAGTAACCCACCCACATCAATCCGCCGCTATTCACCAATAGTTGCGAGACAAAAGGTGCGGTAGAAGCGCCCAAGATACCGCCTAGGTTGTACGCCAAGCCAGCACCGGTGTAACGCACCGCCACGGGAAACTGCTCCGGTAAAAAAGCACCCATTGGGGCAAAGGTCGCGCCCATTAACAACAAGGCAATGGATAAAAACAAGGTGATTTGCAAGGTTGAGCCGCTCGCCATTAACGGATTTAAGGCAAATCCTGCCAATATCGCCAAAAAGCACGCCGCCAACAATACGGGTCTACGACCAAATCTATCGCTCAACCACGCTGAAATTGGCGTAACAACCGCCATAAAAATAATCGCAACGCATAACATGCGTAAAAATTCCGCCCGCGGAATATGCAAGGTTTGGGTGCCATAACTTAAACAAAATACCGTGGCGGTGTAAAACAGGTTGTAGCATACCGTCATTGCCAGCGCGCCTAACAATACCGGTCGTAGATGCGCACTGAATAAGGGTTTAAGCGGTGTTGTATGCGTATGGTGTTGCGCTAGAGCGGCGGCAAAAACAGGCGTTTCAGCCAGCTTAAAACGCACGTATAAACCCACGACTACCAGCAACGCACTGGCAAAGAACGGCAAACGCCAGCCCCATGCCTTGAAATCGTCATCAGCCAAAAACAGCGTCAAAGCCAGAAAACTCAGCGTGGCCAGCAAAAACCCCACTGAAGGACCAAGCTGCGGAAACATGCCAAACCAGCCTCGCTTGCCTGCTGGCGCAAATTCGGTTGCCAATAATGCCGCACCGCCCCATTCACCACCCAAACCCAAGCCTTGGCCAAAACGCAGTAAGCAAAGCAATACCGCCGCCCATGTGCCTAGTGTGTCATAGCCGGGCAAACAACCAATCAAAAAAGTGGAAATACCCATGACTAGTAATGACGCGGCCAAGGTTGCCTTACGGCCAACTCTATCGCCAAAGTGACCAAACACAATCGCCCCCAGAGGCCGGGCAATAAAGGCAATGCCAAACGTTAAAAAAGCGTTTAAGGCTTGTGCAGCAGGGTCACTGGCAGGAAAGAACACCTGCCCAATCACCAAAGCCGATGCCATGGCGTAGATATAAAAATCATAAAACTCAATTGCAGTGCCAATAAAACTGGCGAAGGCGATGTGGCTGGTGGAAGGTGCGTTTTTTGTTTTCAAAGAGAGGCTTTCGGTTCCATGCATTAAATATACTAAATTTAAGCATAGCTGAAAAAGTGCAAATGCAATCATTAAATATTAGGTGCGTAGCTGGTCATTATACAAACTTGTATTTTTGTGGAGATTTAAGTTTTCCGGCCTCTCATTTGCGTATAAAATAGGCAACCACTCAAAAACTCATGCTAATCCTTCTGTTAGATTGATTTAGCGAAACGAGAATGAGGCACCCAAGATTAAAAGGCGAAGACAGCACATCAAGCGCGTCTAGCCTTTTAAGACGCGGTCAACGAAGTTCGCGCACGTAAAGCTATGGTGAAGATAAATACAAATGCAAATTGGTCCACACATCTTAAAAAATAACCTGATCGTCGCACCCATGGCCGGCGTGACGGATAGGCCTTTCCGCCAGCTTTGCAAAAAAATGGGCGCGGGCTTGGCGGTTTCTGAGATGGTGACTTCTAACTCGCTACTTTACGGTAGTGAAAAAACCTTACGCCGTGCCAATCACAAAGGCGAAGTTGACCCGATTTCCGTACAAATTGCCGGTGCTGACCCTAAAATGATGGCGGAAGCGGCACGTCACAACGTAGATAATGGCGCACAGATTATCGACATCAACATGGGTTGCCCTGCAAAAAAAATCTGTAATGTAATGGCAGGTTCTGCCCTATTAAAAGACGAGCCGCTGGTTGCGCAAATTCTCAGAGCCGTAGTCAATGCCGTGGATGTACCTGTGACATTGAAAATTCGTACCGGCTGGGATAAAAATAATCGCAACGCGATACAAATTGCCAAGATGGCGGAAGATATTGGCGTGCAGGCCTTAGCCATGCATGGCCGCACCCGCGCTTGCTTGTACATGGGTGACGCCGAATACGACACCATTGCCGCGGTGAAACAGGCCATCAACATTCC
>DIZU01000163.1:8945-10034 GCA_002429455.1 Methylotenera sp. UBA6020
GGCCGTGCGGCACAAGGTCGGCCGTGGATATTTCGCGAGATTGAACATTACATCAAAACCGGCGAGCATTTGCCGCCGCCGGAAGTCACTGAAATTAGGTCTGTCATGCTGGAACACCTGCATGATTTATATGACTTTTATGGCGACTTAACCGGCATGCGCATGGCGCGTAAGCATATTTCCTGGTATACCAAAGGCTTAAAAGATTCTGCGACTTTTCGTCATACAATGAATACGCTGCAAACGATAGATTTACAACTGTCCGCGATTAATGAATTTTTTGACCATTTACAAAGTCGCGACCATCGTTTGCAATACGACTTAACCGGCGAAATTAAAACCGATAATATTGAAACCGACAATCTAGTGCTAAAGGTTGCGTAATGAATAATTGTGAACTTGCCGACAGCGTAAAATCCTCCCTAGACCAATACTTCAAAGACCTTGACGGTGAATCGCCGCATGCTTTGTATGACATGGTATTGGGCTGTATCGAAAAACCGTTGCTGGAATACATCATGCAGCATGCTACTGGCAACCAAAGTAAAGCGGCAGAAATCTTAGGCTTAAATCGCAACACTCTGCGTAAAAAACTTCAGCAATACAACATCGAATAATCAACTTTTCTCAAGAGCTTCTACATGGCAACCATTAAACGTGCGCTAATCAGCGTTTCTGACAAAACTGGCATCATCGACTTCGCAAAACAATTAAGTAGCTTTGGCGTCGAAATTCTCTCTACAGGTGGTACGGCAAAACTGTTTCGTGATAACCAAATCGCTGTCATTGAAGTCAGCGATTACACGGGCTTTCCAGAAATGCTTGATGGCCGCGTTAAAACGCTGCATCCGAAAGTACATGGCGGCATTTTGGGTCGCCGCGATTTACCTGAACACGTTGCGGCCATGAAATCGGCAAATATCCCTAATATCGACATGGTGGTAGTGAATCTGTATCCGTTTGAGGCCACCGTTGCACAGCCTGACTGCACGCTTGAAGATGCCATTGAAAATATTGATATTGGCGGCCCGGCAATGGTACGCTCGGCGGCCAAAAACTGGAAAGATGTCGCCGTGCTGACGGATGCCA
>DIZU01000163.1:10104-11104 GCA_002429455.1 Methylotenera sp. UBA6020
GCACCGGGTTCGCTAGTCACAGCGCAACAACTGCAAGGCAAAGAACTTTCTTACAATAACATTGCCGATGCTGATGCGGCTTGGGAAGCTGTGAAAAGCTTTGATGCTGCGCCTAACGCTGTAGCCTGCGTCATCGTTAAACATGCCAACCCTTGCGGCGTGGCACTAGGTGCAACGGCTCTTGAAGCTTACTCAAAAGCCTTTCAAACTGATCCAAGCAGCGCTTTTGGCGGCATTATTGCGTTTAATACCATTGTTGATAAAACTGCCGCTGAAGCGATAAGCAAGCAGTTTGTAGAAGTGTTAATTGCGCCAGACTATACGGCCGAGGCATTGGCAATTTTCACGGCGAAAGCCAATGTGCGCGTGCTTAAAATAGCCCTGCCTACAGGCGGCAGCACACCTTGGGAACAAGGCCGCAACGCACAGGATATCAAACGTGTCGGTTCTGGCATTTTGATTCAAACCGCGGATAACCATGAAATCAGCTCGACTGACTTAAAAGTCGTGTCAAAAAAACAACCAACAGCACAACAAATGGCTGATCTGCTCTTTGCATGGCGTGTCGCTAAATATGTAAAGTCCAACGCAATTGTATTCTGCGGCAATGGCATGACGCTAGGCGTAGGCGCCGGCCAAATGAGCCGCGTTGACAGCACGCGCATTGCCGCGATCAAGGCCCAAAACGCTGGCTTGTCACTCAAAGACTCAGTGGTAGCGTCTGATGCCTTCTTCCCGTTCCGCGATGGTATTGACGTGTTGGCTAACGCCGGCGCCAGTTGTGTAATTCATCCGGGTGGCAGCATGCGCGACGAAGAAGTGATTGCCGCCGCAGACGAGCATGGTTTGGTAATGGTATTGACGGGCATTCGGCATTTTAGGCATTAAAATATAGAGAACGAAAAGTCAACTTGAAATCACAAATTGTGATTTCAAAATTGGCTAAGTTCTACGTTGTAAAATGCTACTTTATAACTAGCCACAGAGGTCACCGAGAACA
>DIZU01000163.1:11316-11870 GCA_002429455.1 Methylotenera sp. UBA6020
TGTTCTCGGTGACCTCTGTGGCTTAAAAGGTTTTAGATTATGAAAATTTTAGTCATCGGCAGCGGCGGTCGCGAACATGCGCTCGCTTGGAAAATCGCACAAAATAAAGAAGTGAGCCGTGTATATGTGGCTCCTGGCAATGCTGGCACCGCACTTGACCCAGACATGGTCAATGTACCTATCTCAAGTGTTCAGGATTTACTCGAATTTGCACAAAAAGAACAGATTAAACTCACCATCGTCGGACCTGAAGCACCGTTATCACAAGGTGTAGTAGATGCGTTTCGTGCAGCGGGTTTGAAGATTTTTGGCCCCACCAAAGCGGCAGCACAACTTGAGTCTTCAAAAGACTTCGCCAAAGCCTTTATGGTACGGCACAACATCCCTACTGCGGCATATGCCACGTTCACCGACGCCAAACTCGCCCATGACTATGTAAACCAGCAAGGCGCGCCTATCGTCATTAAAGCGGATGGCTTGGCCGCCGGCAAAGGCGTGGTTGTCGCCATGTCCAACGATGAAGCGCACGCCGCGATTGACGCCATGCTGTCAGA
>DIZU01000163.1:12066-13427 GCA_002429455.1 Methylotenera sp. UBA6020
GAAATCATTCGGCCTACCGTCGCTGGTATGGCAAAAGATGGCATTCCATACACCGGTTTTCTGTATGCGGGTTTGATGATTTCGCCTAATGGCGGCGTCAAAACCCTGGAGTTCAATTGCCGCATGGGCGACCCTGAAACGCAGCCTATTATGTTGCGCTTAAAAAGTGATTTTGTAGCACTAGCCGAACATGCGGTTGATGGCACGCTAGATAAAGCTGAAGCGGAATGGGATAGACGTACCGCGCTCGGTGTAGTGATGGCATCTGCCAACTATCCAGACACGCCTAGATTGGGTGATGAAATTACTGGTCTGCCAACTAACGCGTCTACCAACCTGGTAGACGCGCACGTCTTTCATGCCGGTACGCAACTTGTTGATGGCAAAGTGCTGACTAGCGGCGGCCGCGTACTTTGCGTGACCACTTTAGGCGAAACAGTCAAATTTGCACAAAGTCGTGCTTACCAAATATTAGATGAAATTAAATTTAATGGCGCGCAATACCGCAAAGATATTGGTTACCGTGCCCTTAAAGGCTAATTTCAGCAAAGGTTAATTTTAGTGGATACCCAGGCCGTTTTACTGTATTTGCAAGGTTTGCAATCACGCATCGTTGAGGCGCTAGAACTGGTTGATGGCAAAACTTTTTTGCATGATAGCTGGAATCGTCCAGAAGGCGGTGGAGGCACATCTTGTTTGCTTGAGAATGGCAATGTGTTCGAGCGTGCAGGCGTGGGCTTTTCGCATGTGCTAGGCAACAAACTGCCGCCGGCGGCCACAGTAGCGCACCCTGAGGCTGCCGGCCGCACTTGGCAGGCCATGGGCGTTTCTCTGGTGCTCCATCCACGCAATCCTTACGTACCTACCGTGCATATGAATATCCGGTTCTTTGTCGCTGAAAAAGAGGGGGAAGCACCCGTCTGGTGGTTTGGCGGCGGCATGGATTTGACGCCTTACTACGGCTTTGAAGAAGATTGCATCCACTTTCATCGCACCAATAAAACGGCGTTGGATGCGTTCAGTCCAGCTTATTACCCGCAATTTAAAAAAGAGTGCGACGAATACTTTTACCTGAAACACCGCAAAGAGCCACGTGGTATCGGCGGTATCTTTTTCGATGATTTTAATGCGTTGGGGTTTGAGCAAAGTTTTGCCTTACAGCGCGCAGTTGGCGATAGCTTTCTAAACGCTTACTTGCCTATCCTGCAGCGCCGTAAAGATACGCCTTATACTGAAATTGAACGTGACTTTCAGGCATATCGACGTGGCCGCTATGTTGAATTTAACTTAGTATATGACCGTGGCACGTTATTTGGCTTACAGTCTAACGGCCGCACCGAATCCATTCTGATGTCCATGCC
>DIZU01000163.1:13648-16760 GCA_002429455.1 Methylotenera sp. UBA6020
CTATATTCAAACTTTTTGATTGATAAAGACTGGCTATCAATCACTTAACTGCTGACTTAAATGATAAAAACTCCTATCAAACCGCAAAACCAGGCGAAAGTCCAAGCACAAGACTTACTCGATTTCATTGATGCCAGTCCCAGTCCTTGGCATGCAGTAAATAGTGTTGAACAACATCTGCTCAAGCATGGTTTTACGCGACTCGAAGAAGCGCAGGTCTGGCAACTCAAGCCTACAGGCCGTTACTATGTAGTGCGTGGCGGTGCTTCCATCATTGCATTTACACTTGGTAGCCAAACGCTTTCCGACTCCGGCTTTCGTATGGTCGGGGCGCATACCGACTCCCCCGGCTTGCGGCTTAAACCACATGCCGCTTTCGGCAGCGATGGCCTGGTCAGAATTGGCGTTGAAGTCTATGGCGGGCCGATTTTAGCTACGTTTACTGATCGCGATCTAAGTGTGGCCGGGCGCGTTACTGTGCGCACTACTGGCGGCTTTGAGACGCGTTTATTGAAATTTGATGATGCGTTGCTGCGCTTGCCCAATCTTGCCATTCACATGAATCGCGAAGTAAATGACAAGGGTCTCAAGCTCAACAAACAAACCGAACTACCGCTGATTTTTGGTATCGGTGAAGATGGCGTCGAGGCTGACCGTCAGTTTATCAATCACCTTGCAAGTAGCCTTGAAGTCAAAGCAGAGGATATTTTGACGTGGGAACTCAACGTTTTTGACACGCAAAAAGGAGTGATTTGGGGTGCTAATCAGGAGTTTATTGCTGATAGCCAGCTAGATAACCTGGCGTCTTGCCACGCAGCATTGACCGCCTTACTCGCCACTGAGAATCCAAAATCGACCTGCGTCTGCGCTTTATTTGACCATGAAGAAGTCGGTAGCGAAAGTGCTGCTGGCGCAAGCGGGAGCTTTTTATCCGACGTCATCAATCGTATTGCTGCCAATAGCCATGCAGACGATGAGTCCAGGCTACGCGCACTGGCGCAAAGTTTTTTTATCAGCGCAGATATGGCGCATGCTTATCACCCGAACCATCCTAGTGCTTATGAGCCTTGTCACCACGCCTTGGTAAACAAAGGTCCCGTGATTAAAACCAATGCGAATCAGCGCTACTCTACCGACGCAGATACCGCAGCCCGCTTTATTACCTTATGTGAAACCGCAGGTGTGCCTTATCAGCAATATGTGCATCGCACCGATCTTGGCTGTGGCAGTACGATCGGCCCGATTATTGCTTCACGTTTAGGCGTGCCTAGCGTAGATGTAGGCTCGCCGATGTGGGCTATGCACAGCATTCGAGAAAGTGCCGGTGTGTTGGATCACAGCTATATGATTGCGGTACTGAAAGCCATGTTCAATAGCTGAAGCCTTAGTCTGGCTTCCTGTGTATTTCAGCCTGGAACATCAAGCCGAAAATTAACAACAAAAACGCTATACTGAGTTTTAATTGACCATCATTACTTAAGTGTTTACGATTTGTTAACATTTAATTCTTAGTATGTTTAGAAGCACCAATAAGGGACACTACCTATGCACAAGCAGCTTCTCCGCACTAAATCGATTCTAATCCATTCCGACAGCGGTCTAAAAAAATGCCTGACCGCGTTCGACTTAGCGCTTTTAGGCATAGGCTGTGCAATTGGCACCGGCATCTTTGTGCTGACCGGCATTGCCGCAGCAACCGAATCTGGCCCAGCAGTCGTGCTATCTTTTGTGTTTGCAGGTATCGCCAGCGCGTTTGCCGCGCTTTCTTATTCAGAACTTGCCGCCTCAGTCGGCGGTTCTGGCAGTGCCTATGGCTATAGTTATGTGGCGTTCGGTGAATTCATCGCGTGGGTGATGGGGTGGATTTTATTGCTGGAATACGGCGTTGGCGCGGCAGCCGTAGCCAATGGCTGGTCTGGCTATTTTATCAATACACTGACTAACTTCAATTTACATTTACCTGAAGCGCTGACTAAAGCACCGATGGTGGGGGGGCTTATCAACCTTCCGGCATTTGCGATTATTTGGGCGCTGACGATCCTGTTAATTATTGGCGTGAAAGAAAGTGCACGCTTTAATAACATTATCGTCATCATCAAACTTTCAACCATCGCCATTTTCATCACTTTAGCCTCGGCACATATTCATCCTGAAAACTGGCATCCATTCATGCCTTATGGTTGGTTTAGCACTTTAGAAAATGGCAAAAATGTTGGCGTATTAGCGGGTGCTTCATTGGTGTTTTTTGCTTACTTTGGTTTTGACGCGGTCTCCACCGCCGCAGAAGAGTCAAAAAACCCGCAACGAGATTTGCCCATAGGCTTACTCGCGTCCCTCGCCTTTTGCACCATAGTCTACATTATAGTATCGGGCTTACTCACAGGCATCGTACCTTACACAGCGCTAAATGTGTCTTCACCTGTTGCGTTTGCCTTAAGCGAAATTGGCTATACTTGGGCTTCTACGCTGGTTGCCACCGGCGTACTGGCCGGCTTGATTACCGTGTTGCTGGTGTTGTTGTACGGTTTAACCCGTATTTTATTTGCCATGAGTCGTGATGGCTTAATTTCACCGGTGTTTTCACAAGTGAATCCAGATAGACAAACACCGACAAAAGTCATCTTAATGTGCGGTTTAATAGTATCCATCATTGCCGGCTTTATTCCACTAGGCGAACTGGCAGAAACAGTCAACATAGGTACTTTGGCAAGCTTTGTGATGGTATGTGTCGGTGTAATCGTATTGCGCATTCGCCAGCCAGAACTTAAACGGCCGTTCAAAAACCCGTGGAATCCGTTAATTCCAGTGCTAGGTATATTGTCATGTAGCGCATTAATGACCTTTTTACCGGCCATTACCTGGTTTAGGTTTGGTATATGGATACTGGTCGGGGTGATCGTTTATTTTGTTTACTCAATACATCATAGTAAATTAAAGTCCTAGCAGGCAAACGTCGTGTTAGCTACGATTTACAACCGTAGCTAACAATTAAGCTGTCCCGTCCTAAAATAGGTTGACAGTTACTCACCTGTTTTAGGTTGATTTAAAAACGCCTGATATACTGCATCGGAGCGTTTTGTATTTTAGGCTTTGATGCGGCCTGACCTCATTG
>DIZU01000208.1:0-650 GCA_002429455.1 Methylotenera sp. UBA6020
GCTATTCGTCACGGTGGAATAGGTTCTGCCATTATATTCATACGTTACCAAATAGCCGGCGTTCACTGTCTGCCAGTTATCCACTTGGTAGCAATTTTGTACAGGCACCGTACGTGTTGTGACAACGTTGTTATATTGATTATTACCAATACGATCTCCCGCTATAGCACCTACACCGGCACCCACAGCGGTGGCAGCAACACGGCCATTACCGCGACCGATAGTGTTACCTAGCAAGCCACCCGCAATACCGCCAATCACTGCGCCGGCTATTGAGCGGTCGCCACCATTGCTATAACTTTGTTGTTGATATTCTGTACGGCATTCTTGACGTGGCATATTCACACGCTCAGTTTGTGGTGTTGCTGATAGCACACGAGCGGTATCGGTATATTGATCATTCGCCATCGCCGGCAGGGCAAATGTTGCCGCCAGTAATACTGGGGCTAACATTTTCACTCGCATCCCCGTTACCACGTTCATTTGAAAATTACGCATTTTACTTCCTCTCTAATTTCTAGAATTTTATTGATACATTCAATTACGATAAGTGATGAATCTTTGCTTTTAATTTCTGCCGTTAATTTTGCAGATGGTCACTCAACGCGGCAACTTACAATTACGCTTACCGACAATTGTTAATATGTTGT
>DIZU01000208.1:801-7220 GCA_002429455.1 Methylotenera sp. UBA6020
CAATTGTTAATATGTTGTAACTAATGATTTTCATGAAAGAAACTTAATCAGCTTAAAAACAACTAACCAGTAATTATTGTTGACTCTGTGACGACAGTTACAGAGTCTTTATTGTTTATCGCGAATAATGGATATAACTGCACAACCATAAAGCAGCCCCAAGGAGAACTATCATGAATAAAATCAAACAATTAATCCTACTAGTCGGCTTAGCCTTTGTCAGTCAGGTGTTTGCAGGAGAATTTGACGACCACTGTACTAACGGCTTGTCTGAAGGCCGCCTTAACAAAACCAACTGTGAGATCAACGAAATATTTAGTGGAAAAACCTATTGTTTCAGTAGCGTGGATGCACGCGACGCATTTGCACTGGATCAACAAGGCATGATTGTTAAGGCCGAAGCTTTTTATGCGAAAAATACGACTAAGATTAATGAAGTTGAGCGTGCAAAACTCACACAAGAGCAAGCATTAAGCCAAATCAACAGTAAAAGCTGTGATTTATCTAACAAAGATCTTGGTTATCTCACCTTTAATAATTTAGATTTACGTCATTGCAACATGACTAACACCAGCTTTTTTGGCGCTTATTTAATGGGCGCAAATTTAAGTGGTGCCAATATGCAAAAAAGCTATCTGAACTTGGCCAGACTTGAAAATGCCAACTTAAGTGGCGCTAATTTGACGGATGCGACAATCTTTCAGGCAATTTTTGATAAAACCAACTTTGCTGGTGCCAACCTCACCAACGCCCGCATGATAGGCACATTAGGCAGTGTGGATATGAGTAATGCCACGATTAAACACGGACGCTTTGGTTTAGATATTGGTAACCAACCGATGGGCGCCATGCGATTTGATGCCGTTGGTGGCAAATTTACCAATACTAATTTTGAAGGCGCAGACATCAATCGTGCCAACTTGAAATTTGCCGATTTAAGAAACGCCAACTTACGTAATACCGATTTATTTCGCGCAGATTTGAGTAAAGCTGATTTAACCGGGGCTGACATCACCGGCGCTAAAATGGGCGAGGCTATTTTAGATGAAACGATTATGACTAACGTAAAAGGCTTAGAAGCCATTAAAGGCTACGACGAAAGCAAAGGAAAATGCAAAGACTGCATGATCAAAGCCAGGGCCGCTGAGTCCACCTCAAGCAACGAGGAGTATTCAGAACTAAATACAGTGGTAGCAAAAAATTAAGCGGTATTTCGTATGCCGTGATTGATTTAGATTGAGAATCTTGTTAGGACAAAACCAGCACGCTATAAAAAGTAGGTATTTACAAACGATTTGCGTCCGTACTTGCTATTCATTACTATACGGACAGAACAAGCCCTCAAGAAGTAAAAAAACATGCCCCTATCAACTTTTTCCACATTAATGCGCCCGCTCACACGTTCACCTATTTTCGCAACAGCTTGGGATGCGTCGCAGCTCACGCACCGGATGCTTGCTTGAATAAGTCGGAATCAAGTATGGGGAAAGGCCGGCTGGAAGCATTCAGTGACGGCGTGCTTGCCGTTATCATCACCATCATGGTGCTTGAGATGAAAGTGCCTCATGGTGATGACTTGGAGGCATTACGTCCGATGCTCCCCGTATTCCTGACCTATGTGCTGAGCTTTGTGTACCTGGGAATTTACTGGAACAACCATCATCACATGCTGCATGCCACACGGTATGTGACCGGTACCACTCTATGGGCAAACCTGCATCTGCTGTTTTGGTTATCGCTATTCCCGTTTGTCACGGGCTGGATGGGGGAGAATCATTTTGCATCCGCACCGACAGCTCTTTACGGCGTTGTGCTGCTATTGGCAGCAATTGCATATTGGATATTGCAAGGTGTCATTATTGCAAGTCAAGGTGACAACTCGCTACTGGCAAAAGCAATAGGCAGCGATGCCAAAGGCAAGCTGTCACTCCTCTTGTATGCCATAGCCATTCCGACCGCTTTCCTTGAGCAGTGGATTGCCGGAGCTCTCTACGTTTTTGTGGCACTTATGTGGCTGGTGCCTGACCGTCGCATAGAGCGGGCACTGGGTGAGACGAAAACATAATGATTTACCCTGATAACTGTCGAAACAAACAGAGACCTGATTGAGCATGAGCTCGGCCACATCAGCAAGTCGAGAGCCGGCAACAAGCCGCAATTTAACTTACATCAATGCACACAATATAGCGTTTTGTTGATGCGCTTATCATCATAAGATTGCTCTAGTAGCTTCTCGATTTGATCAATCGGTAAGGCTGGACTAAATAAGTAGCCTTGAATTTTATAGCAATGATGGTTCACCATAAATTCAAGCTGAGCCTCGGTTTCCACCCCTTCAGCAACAACACTCAAGCCCAGCCCATTCGCTAAGGTAAGCAGTGACTCTACAATGGCCTTATCCATTTCATCGTCAGGCAGGCCTTGCACAAAGCCTTTGTCAATTTTTAGCGTATTAATGGGGAATTTTTTCAAGTAATTCATAGATGAATGCCCGGTGCCGAAATCATCCAAAGCAATCCTGACGCCTAAATCATGTAATGAGTTTAGAATCGAAATAGCTCGATCAACATCTTCCATCAGAACCGATTCAGTAATTTCCAGATTCACGGTAGCCGGGTTCAGCTGATTCCTTGTAATTCCATACATGATTTTCTCCATTAGGTAACAATCTTCAAATTGTCTGCCAGACAGATTAATATTGATGAACAATTCCGGATAATAAAAGGTCTGCCAAAGCTTGATCTGGTCCAGCGCCTTATTGATCACCCAGTCACCTATCGGACGGATCAGGCCAGAGCTTTCAGCCAGTGGAATAAATTCGGTAGGACTGACAAACCCGATTTCGGACTGATTCCACCTTAATAGCGCTTCAAATCCAAGTATACGTCTAGTCTGACCATCAATAATGGGTTGATAGTAAAGCTCAAGTTCATTGTTCTGGATAGAGTCTTCAAGCATGCCAATCAGCATTTGCTGATGAAAATTGGCCTGTTCAATTTGATTTGAATAGATCTTGTAGGTATTTTTTCCATCATTCTTGGCCCAGTACATGGCAGCATCGGCGTGTTTGATAAGACTGGACTGATTGTAATGACCACCGGTATATTCAACCACACCAATACTGACCCCGACAAATAACTCATGATTGTTAATCACAAATTTTTCCGACATTGTGCGGATAATGCGATGGCAAATCGCCTCCACTAATTCAAGTGTGGTAACCCCCATTAAAATGATCGCGAATTCATCGCCGCCAATTCTATAAATTGAAGCGTTCTTTCTCAAACTTTCATTTAAACGTATTGCACTTTCCTTAAGCAAATGGTCTCCGGCCCAATGACCAAGGGTGTCATTAATGACCTTGAAGTTGTCGATATCCAGCATCAGCAGATGAAGGTTAATCTCATTCTTGTTTGCCTGGGCAAGCAAGCTAGCGATGTCTTCGGTAAAAGAGTATCGATTAGGTAAATTCGTCAGACTGTCTAAATAAGCGAGCTGATCAAGCCTGTGTTCAACTTTTCGTCTTTGTTCCAGTTCTTCGAGCAGCTTCTTGTCTCTAGACTCAATATTATCAAGCATCTTGTTGATGCCAATAGATAGCGCACCGACTTCGTCAGTAGATTGAATCTGACATCGAGTGGTGTAATTTTGACTTTCAGTAATCTCAGTAACAAAATATTCCAGACGGCTGATCGGTTCAGTAATAAATCGATTCAGTTTTTTTAAAAGCAGCTTTGCGAGCAGCATCGCTAAAAACACCGCTAAAAATAACGCAATAAAAAATAATTTAATCCTGATATTGATAACATCAAGATTGGCATCCAGAAAGATCGTGCCCAGTTGCTGCCGGTTAACCAAAATTTTTCTGGATAGATGAATGTCTCCAAGAGAAAACCGTACAGTAGGTATTAACTGGTTTGCTTTGGCCCTGCCTTGATTTTGAGCCAGATATTTAGCAAAGACTGTATTGTCATTCAACAAAATGTACGCGTGTTCGACGCTGGGGTTGATGTTGAGGGAGTGCAGTGTTTCTTCGGCTGCACCTTTATCCCCAAACGAAATGGCTGCACCAAGGTTGTTTTCGATAACTATCAGTTGTGAGTCGAGGTCATTCTGTAAATCATGCTTAGAACTTATATATTGGTATGCCAGAACCACAAAAAATACCAGTAGCATCGATGCTGCCGTTACCAGAAGATGCAAGAAGTATAGCTTCTGCTGAATGGACATTTTTTGAAAGCGAGGTGTCAACATAGGGGTTTAATATATAGGAGCTTAATATACTTTAGTCGCCAAGCGTAATAGTTTGGAACTCACCGTCAGGTTTGAGCGCTTGGCGGCTTCATTATTGACGGTGAACTTATATTTTTTGTTATCCAGATGAATATTGATAATGCTTGCACTAGCCATTTTATCCATGGTGTCTGCTATCGATAACACGGAGAAATTTACCATACTTTCTAATAGCATTTTATCTTCTTTGTTTTTTGAGTCCTCCAGATATAACAGCTGACATTTTTGCACCTCACCGATGCTGAAAATAACTTCAAAATGCACTGGCTTACCATTGATCTGCTTTGATCTCAGAATGTCCCTATTTAGATTTTCCTTATCTTCATCAAACACACAAACATTGAATGCACTCTCTCTGGACTCTGGCCATGCGGTGAACACCGCAAAGTTATAGATCAGCGCAGCCTTCATGTCACGCTCACTCACAGTGGCGGGCTCGGCTTGTGCAACAGGCGAACCGAGCAGAATGCATAAGAAATATATAAATCTTATGTTCATTACTTGAAATCGTGGCTGAGTTGCAGCCAGAAAGTCCGGCCATCCTGGCTAAAACTATCTGGTCGATAGAATGTGGGAGCAGGCGTAGAGTAATGGCGATCAAACAAGTTTTTGATACTGGTGGAGATGCTCGTGTTTTTCATCAACGAATCGCTATACAGCGTTAAGTTGGCAATGCTATAGCCGCCCAGTTGATTGCCGGCATTAGACAAACGCCGGCCAACGTATTGCACCTCAAATCCGGACTGCAAGTATTGATTGAAAAAACCATGTGACACATTCAGTTTAGCCAGATTTTTGGGGGAATTTGCAATCCAGTTTCCGGCTTCGCCAGTGGCATATTGCCAGGCATAGCTAGCTCTTAGCCGTGAGAAGATGCTCCATTGTTTGTCGTACTCAATATCAACACCTTTTGTTTGATGGTCCGCTTCATTGACATATTGCGTTGCACCGGCTGGCGATGACAATATATCCGCCTCAATCAAATTTTTTGTAGTGTAGTCAAATAAGGAGCTCATTAACTTGCTGGTTTTATCTGGCCGGTATTCAACCACCAGTTCTGAAGCGTAAACTACCTCCTGCTTCAGATTGGGATTTGTCAGCTGAGTAGCATAATCTGTGTAATATTTTTCGTAGACATTAGGCCGTCGAAAGGCTGTTGAATATGACGCTTTGATATCTAATACATCTATAGGCGAGTAAATCGCAGCCAGCCTAGGGCTGATACTACTTGTGTTATTACCACCATAATCACCGCGCATCCCCAGATTAAAAGTCCACAGATTTGACCATCTGTATTCATCCTGTAGGTATGCGCTTGCCATATAGGCGCTATTTTTTATCTTGCCAGTGTAGAGATAGAAATCCTGTTGATAATCGCTACGGTATTCCAATCCATATACCAACTGGTGCTTGTCTAATCCTGAATAAACAAATTTCGCTTCAGTACCCCACCATCGGCCAGTATCTTTCTCTTTTAACAACTGCCCCCCATAAATGGCCGCAGCACGGTAATTGTATTGGCCATAATAGGTTTTAATTGCCGACTTCAAAGTATCGCTAATATCACCTTCATATCGGAGAGTCGTATAGCCGCTGCCATCTTGCATGAATGAAGGCGACGTGTTGAAATCCGCACCATAGGATGCTGCGGGATCATCCTTTTTTCGGGTAACGTAAGCTGTCTCCAGTGACCACTGCTGATAACTGCCCTTAAAGAACAATCGCCGGTTTTTTTCTTGATCCAGATTGTTAACCATTCCAAAATTGGTTGCTGGACTGTCAAATTCTTTAAAGAAGAAATTTTGCCCATGGCTTTGGTAATCAGACGCAGAAATTAATACATCCGCTCCATTCTCAAGCTTATTCCCGTAAGTAATTCTCTTTTTGTAGCTCTGGTAACTGGCCCCATCAATTGCAACTTGGGCGCTGTTAAAGTCGCTACCTTTTTTGGTTATGACATTGATAATGCCGTAGAAAGCACCGTTCCCGTAAGTAACTCCACCAGGCCCAGAAACATATTCAACGCGATCAATCAGTTCGGTATCCAGAAGTCCGTCGTTGGCAAGATAGGATGAATTATATAAAATTGTCATTGGGCTGCTGGCCATCAATCAATAGCATCACCC
>DIZU01000157.1:0-2944 GCA_002429455.1 Methylotenera sp. UBA6020
TGTTGATAGTGGCACATAAGCGTGCCGAGATTGCGCTGAGGATGGTAGTACTCATACGCAGCGAAACCATAATCAATCATCAGAATTGCCCCATGTTGCAGCATGTTAGCAAGGCTGGCAATCAGCCCGCTGGCTGCCGGACAAAACTCCGTGATATAGCCTTCAGGTAAGTTGAGTTTATCTACATTAGCAAATAAATTTTGCTCAATCAGCGGCTCGCCTTGTTCAATTATTCGGTCTTGCCAAGCAAAACTGCCGCCCTCAACCACCACGCCGCGTTCACACAAGCCTGTCGGTGTAGCATGCACAATATGCACTGGAATTGCGTCTAACACTTCGTTACCTAACACTACGCCTTCAAAGACGGACGGCAAGGCATCTAGCCATGCTACCCGCTGGAAAATATCTTGCGGCAGTTTTTTTTGCAAGTATTCAAGCTGCACTTGTCGCAAGTGATCACTTACTTCTAAAATATAATATTGGGTAGGCAACACCTCTAACCGTGCCAACGTCAGTAATAGGTCAACCGCTAATTTCCCAGTGCCTGCGCCCAATTCAAGTATGTTGCCGCTGCCTTTAAGTGAGTCTTCGCGTAAAATCTGTGCAACTTGATAACTAAGCGTTTGTGCAAACAACGGTGAAATTTCTGGCGCAGTGACAAAATCGCCACCCATGCCGAATTTTTGGCTGCCCGCACTGTAATATCCGAGGCCAGGAGCATAAAGTGCTAGCTGCATAAACCGGGCGAAGTCTATCCAGCCACCTGCTGCTTCTACCTGTTGCTGAATCAGCGAAACAAGTTGCCGGCTATGTTTTTCGGCATCTGTTGATGGTGTGGGTAATGTACTCATAGGAGTTAGATTATAATGGCTAACAATCAAAGATTGGATAAAGCGTGGCTACAGAAATCACAAATAAAGTGGTCCTCATTACAGGTGGCGCCAAGCGCGTTGGTGCCACCATTTGCCGCTCACTACATGCTGAAGGCTACAACTTAATGGTTCACTACAAAAGTTCACTCAAAGAGGCGCGCGCCTTGCAAGCTGAACTTAATTTGCAACGCCCTAATTCTGTGGCGATTATTCAAGGTGATTTACTGAATATTGCAAGCATACCCAATTTAATTGCTGAAACTGTCAGCCGCTTTGGGCGTTTAGATGTACTCATCAACAATGCGTCCACTTATTACGCAAGCGAGATTGGCGATATTGATGAAACCAAATGGCATGACCTGATGGGTAGCAACCTAAAAGCACCACTGTTTCTATCACAAGCGGCCGCAATTGAGCTGCGCAAAAATCATGGTTGCATCGTCAACATTACTGATATGCACGTTGAACGCCCGAAAAAAGGTTACATCGTATATAGTGTGGCAAAAGCAGGTTTAGTAACGCTGACCAAATCACTTGCGCATGAATTAAGCCCTGAAGTACGTGTAAACGCGGTAGCACCCGGCCCCGTACAATGGCCAGAAAGTAACCCGCAGTTTGACGAAGTCTATCGCCAGCGTGTGATCAACCAAACATTGCTTAAACGGGTAGGCGAAGCTGAAGACGTGGCAAAAGCCGTTAAATTTTTAATCGCTGATGCACCTTTTATTACTGGCCATGTACTGGCTGTAGATGGCGGCAGATCTTTAAACCTTTAGAATTTATGATAAAACACTTACCAACCAACCATTCCAACAACTTCATCAAGCTACGTAATAGCTTAATCAGCGCCACGGGCAAAGCCATTGGCGATTACAACATGATTGAAGAAGGCGATACCGTACTGGTGTGCATGAGCGGCGGCAAAGATTCTCACGCCATGTTGATGATACTGCTCGCTTTGCAAGAGCGCGCGCCGATCAACTTCAAACTGATTGCGATGAATCTGGATCAAAAGCAGCCGGGTTTTCCGGCAGATATCTTGCCCGCTTATTTTGAAAAACTCGGCATAGATTACCGCATTGTTGAAGCAGACACTTACTCGATTGTTAAAGAAAAAATTCCTGAAGGTAAAACCACCTGCTCACTATGCTCGCGCCTACGCCGCGGTGTAATTTACACTACCGCAAAAGAGCTGGGGGCCAATAAAATTGCGCTGGGACATCACCGTGATGACATTGTAGAAACCTTGTTCCTGAATCTGTTTTTTGGCGCAAAAATGAAAGCGATGCCACCCAAGCTTGCCACTAACGACAAACAGAATATTGTGATTCGCCCGCTGGCCTATTGCACTGAAAAAGACCTTGCCAGCTATGCCCGGCAAATGGAGTTCCCCATCATTCCATGCGATTTATGTGGCAGTCAGGAAAACTTGCAACGCCAAAAAGTGAAAGACATGCTGCAAAACTGGGAACGTGAACAGCCTGGCCGTGTGAACAATATCTTCCGCGCCATTGGTAATGTTGAGCCTTCGCACTTAGCTGATTTTAATTTATACGACTTCAAAAACTTGACGCAAGCCAAGCCTGAAGATGAAGACCCACTGTTTGGCGACATCGCCAATGAAGGTGCAGCTTTAAGTTTAAATAGTACCGATGGCACAAGAATCGAGTTCGTGCGTAATACCTGATATCAATCAGTATTGTAATATTTAACGTACTTTGTACCGTAAGTTGTTGTCTTGTAGCTATTTACCTTGCTATCATCCGAATTGTTATCTTAGTAACCCCCTTTACTGTATCCCTCTATTAGGCATTCATGTCCAAACTGTTAATTGTTGAATCTCCTTCCAAAGCGAAAACACTCAAGAAATATCTTGGAAGCGACTTTGAGGTGCTAGCCTCTTATGGGCATGTTCGCGATTTAATTCCTAAAAATGGTGCAGTAGATACTGCAGATAACTTCGCCATGAAATACGACATTATCGAACGCAACAGTAAACATGTAGATGCGATTGCAAAAGCTGCAAAAAGTGCTGACAGCATCTACCTCGCAACCGATCCGGACCGCGAAGA
>DIZU01000157.1:3128-3601 GCA_002429455.1 Methylotenera sp. UBA6020
CAACCGATCCGGACCGCGAAGGTGAGGCGATTTCATGGCATATTGCCGAAATATTAAAATCTAAAAATTTACTTAAAAACAAGCTCATGAAGCGCGTAGTGTTTCATGAAATCACCAAAAGCGCCGTAGAACACGCAATCGCCGAGCCACGTGATATATCCATGCCGATGGTCAATGCGCAACAAGCACGCCGCGCTTTAGATTATCTGGTCGGCTTTAATCTATCGCCATTACTTTGGAAAAAAATCCGTCGCGGCTTGTCCGCAGGCCGTGTGCAAAGTCCCGCGCTACGACTGATTGTTGAGCGCGAGTTAGAGATTGAGGCGTTTAAGTCACAAGAATACTGGTCTATCCACTTAGACGCCTTAAAGCATAGCCATGGCTTTACCGCTAAACTCGTGCAACTCAACAACCAAAAAGTTGAGCAATTTACCGTCATTAACCATGATCAGCAAGCCGATATCGTGGGCAAA
>DIZU01000036.1:0-1481 GCA_002429455.1 Methylotenera sp. UBA6020
ATTTTTATATGAGGATTTAACTGAGACAAAAATTTATATTTTCACCTAAGATTAAGTTCAGTAATCGAAATTAGTCGTATTTAAAAAAATAGCCAACATGGACTTCCCATATTATAAATAGTGCAGTAACTATCGGTCTAACTAGTGCCAAGTTAAAGTTTGTTTAGATAGTATTTAAGTTAATAAGCTAGTTAAGACTATTTATTCGCAGCTATTTCTGCCTAGCAAATTAGTGTTATTCCAATCTATTAAAGGCCGCGCATACAACGTCCGGAATATCTATTTCTTCCATTGATTCTTTTTTGATTACGGTGTGATTCTTTTTCAGTGGATACGGGCCAGTTTCCGCAGGATTTGTCGGGCCGAACAATCCGACCAGAGGCACATTGGAAGCTGAGGCGATGTGCATTACCCCACAGTCCTGAGAAATAAACAAATCGACTTCATTCATCAATTTGAAAAGATCTGATACAGAGGTCTTTCCAATTAAGTTGATCGTGCCAGGCACGTTGTTAGCGAATTTTTTACCTAAGAATGATTCATGCTTGGTGCCTGTTATAACGATTCTAATATTAGGCTTTGCATTCATCAGATGATTTCCTAGCTCTATGTATTTATCTACTGACCAAAGTTTCTGATGAGTTGCGCGGTGTTTATAGAAAAACTTCCAGCCATGAATTGCAGTTCTTTGACATCCAAGATGGATGCAGATCAAAATATTGTCCTCAGCACCAAACCTGGCTTTATTGAGTATCGGCAAATTGGAATTACCTGCAGAGCTGATCTTATAAGCACGATCGTCCTCGGTCAGCTTACAACCTATATAGTCAGCCACGAACTGGAGCAGTTGTTCGGCATGATGCATGCCTGCGATTAGTGGGGGGATTGATATTAAATTGGTTTCGATGTTTGACAGCACATCTCTTGATTTGTAATTCATGCAAATTACTGTCGAGTAATCTTTAGAAAGATTTTTGATCCTACGTTTGCTATTTGTAATATAAAGATGACTAATGTCAGTGTTGCCATGGAATACTTCTGCGCTGATTTTGTTTAGCGCTACCAGATCAAAAGTCGTATCCGGGTAGTGTTTCTTCAGAAGCCGAATAGTCGGCGTACAAAAAACATTGTTTCCAGTATGGCTTGTCGCAACAAGTAATACTTTTTCGCCTATATCTACAAGCATATTATGGTGTCCATGGCTGTATCAATCTATTATTCATTGAGCAAATAAGGATAAAGCTAGCATCGCTCTAGAACGTAACTCAACATGAGTAACAGGGCTCGAATCGCCAGCCGCGATTCAATCCGGATCCAAGTCAATGACAGCTCGGTTTGATAAATATATAGAGGAGTGCTTACATTTCGCTTACGGATGCATGAATGGCTTTGTCTGGCTTTTAGCTGCCAGACTGTCAAAGTTATCTATGCCATAAGCTGTAAGTAGTTTGTATAGACTCAGCTTGTACCAGTGGTTTTTA
>DIZU01000036.1:1567-8714 GCA_002429455.1 Methylotenera sp. UBA6020
GGAAACTTTGCCGGCTCGCTGAGGGATAAGCAGGATACAGGCAATAATTATAAAAATAAGTGTTGCTGATGCAGAGTAACGGCTTAATGCAAGACCACCGGCGTTTAGTGGCTTATCGAGAAAATCACCCACCACAGCTCCAAGGGGGCGAGTAAGGATAAACGCCGCCCAGAAAAGCAGGGTTCTGGATATATTTGTCCAGTAGTAGGTTGCGACTACAACTGCCAGAAGAATGCTGAACACAACTGCCCCGCCACCATAGCCAAGCCCGGCCGTGTCAGCTGTCCAATCACCTAGTGCTGTACCCAATGTTTGGGAAAACATGATGGTTATCCAGTAAAACATTTCTGCTTTCGGAGAACTCACCGTATCCACTGAAACAGAGCCTAGTGATTTATACCAGATGGCTAAAGATGCTATCAATAGGGTAAACAGTAGAGAGGTGCCACCAGCATAGCCGATCCCAAGAGATCGGTCTGCATAATCCGCCAGCGTCGTGCCTACTGTTGTGGTTGCGATAATGGTTGTCCAGTATAGAAACGGGTGAAAACGCTTCTCCTTGACTTGGGCAACGACTGCGATGAGAAAGACTACGGCAAAAATAGCAGTTCCAACAAGATAGCCCAGGTTCATTGACATGGAGACTGCGTCGCCACCGGTTTCACCTAACGTGGTGGCTACAATTTTCATGATCCAGAAGATCAAAGTAACCTCTGGAACCTTGCTCAAAGTATGTTTGGTAATATTGTTCATAAGGCTCTCATTTTTTACTTATGTTGTGATCAATGGCTACTACTGGAAAAATTTTAAATTGTCTGAAACTAGCAGTACTCGGGCTATTTGATGATGATAAGTTTTAAGTAATTATCCACTCAATCCAGCTTTAGCACCATCGGATTAAAGGCCTTGGAAACCAGCATTACCCGGTCGCCCGGATGCAGGGCGCTGGCTTCATCTTTCATGGCAACCACACGCACAATCTGATTGCCGACCAGCACCGTTAGCGAGAACAGCACGTCCATGGGTTCGATAGCCAGAATTTCACCGCTAAAGCGGAATTTTCCGCTGGTCTGGCCCACGCTGAATACATCGTTTGGACTGCCCTGCCGCACGATGCGACCGCCTTCCATCATCATTACACGGCTGGCGAGCTTGTAAACCTCGCCGACATCGTGGCTGACTATGATAGTGGTAATGCCAAAGTGGCGTTGCAGACGCAGTATTTCATCATGCAATCGCGTGCGCATTTCTGCATCCAGCGCCGAGAATGGTTCATCAAGCAACAGCAGGCTGGGCTCGGAGGCCAGTGCCCGCGCTAGCGCGACTCGCTGCTTTTGCCCGCCGGACAGTGTCTCTGGCTTGCGCTGCTGTAATTCACCGAGATCCATCAGCGCTAATAGCTCATCTATACGCTTCTTGTTACGGTCTTTGCGCAGCGCAAATTCCAGGTTGCCACGCACGGTCATATTGGGAAACAGCGCGTAATCCTGAAACATATAACCTATGTGCCGTTGTTGCGGGGCAAGGTTGATGCGTGCCGCAGTGTCCAACCAAGTTTCGCCGCTGATGACTATATTGCCTTGTTCCGGCAACTCCAACCCAGCCAAGCAGCGCAGCAACGTGGTTTTTCCCACGCCGGAAGGGCCAAACAAGGCGATGAATTCGCCCTCTGCAATGTTTAAGCTAGCATCCAACTGGAACTCACCATTTGTGCCATGCAGGCGCATGTTAATGGTTGCCCGGATCATTTTAACGCCTTGCGGTTCACGAAATACACCAGCAGCAAGATCAGGAACGACAGGCAGAACAGCACCGCGGCGTAGAAGTTGGCTGCGGCATAATTGAGCGCTTCGACTTCGTCATAAATGGCAATCGATGCCACACGGGTTTCATTGGGCAGGTTGCCGCCTATCATCAATACCACGCCGAATTCGCCCACGGTATGGGCGAAGGCCAGCACGGTACCGGACAGTAATGCGGGTTTAATATTGGGCAACAGCACGTGCATAAAAGTCTGCCAGTTGGACTTGCCCAGCACACGCGCCGCATCGGTGAGTGAACGCGGCAGATTCTGGAAAGCCGCCTGTACCGGATGCACCAGAAAAGGGAAACTGAATATCACCGAGGCGACCACCAACCCCTCGAAGCTGAACGCCAGCCGCAGTCCGGCCACGCGATCCAACCACTGGCCGAACCAGTGTTCGGGGCTGAAGGCCAGCAACAGGTAAAAGCCCAGCACCGAAGGTGGTAACACCAGTGGCATGCTGACCAGTGCCTCGATAGCAGGCTTGAAACGCATACGCGTATTGGCGAGCCACCAGGCAAACGGCACGCCGATGCAGAGCAAGATAGCCGTCGTTACCGACGCCAGCTTGAAAGTGAGTAGTAATGGTTGCCAATCAACGGTCATGATGGCCTGCCATCAGTGCGATTTCATTGGCCTTGATCAGCGCTTCTATCGCGTCACCGGCAGCCAGTTGCATGCGATCTATACTACGGGTGGTGATGACGCTCATCAGCGGTTGACCGGCATAATCGAGCGTCACGGCACTGAGGATGTTACCGCGCTCTATGCTGCTGATGGTGACAGGAATACGGTTGCGCAAGCTGATGAGGCCACCGAGGTTTTTCGCCAATGAAACTTCAGTTTCCTTGAACAGCAGCGTGACCTTGCTGCCCACCTTGAGATACTCCGCGGTCTCCGGCGTTTCCAGCAGCGTCGCGGTAAATACATCGTCGCCAACAGTTACGTCAACCAGAGACATATGGCTGTTGCTGTCAATGGCGGCAATTTGTCCCTTCAATCTGTTCACGGTGCCTTGTGTCCATTTTCCGCGTATCCATTTTTGGCAAAAATTTCACGGGCTTTGGCCGAGAGCACGAAGCCATAAAACTTGCGGGCGGCTTCGCCATTAACTTCCGAGCCATGCTTGAGGATTACGATACCCTGTGCTATCGGCTCGTAGCTTTCCGCCGGCACTTCCACCCACTTGCCCTTGCCTGCCATCTCCGGTGCCACGACGATGGATTTGGCACTAAAACCGACATCCGCCGCCTTGCTGTCTACGTACTGGCTGACCTGGGTAATGCTCTCGCCGTAAACCAGCTTGGGCTCTACCGCAGCACGTACCTTGTAATAATCCAGCACTTTTAGCGTCTGGCGGCCGAATGGCGCCAGCCTCGGGTTGGCAATCGCGATCTTGCCCACACTGGCGTCCGCCAGTACAGCCACGCCTTTGCTCAGGTCAATATTCTTTTGCGTCCATAACACTAGCAGGCCATAAGCGTAGGGTTTGGGCGGCGTGGTGGCATAGCCGTCTTTATACAAGCCTTCCGGAAACTCCATATCTGCTGACAGAAATACGTCGAATGGCGCGCCGTTACGCACTTGCGTGGCGATCTTGCCAGAGGCGTTAAGCACGCTTTGCGTCTCAATGCCGGTTTCTTTCTTGAATTCGGCAGCAAGATCGTCAAACACATACTTGAGGTTGGCCGCGATTGCCACTGTGAGCGGTGCTGCCTGCGCCAGTGTGCTAGCCAGCAGCAGGCCAATGGCGGCCAATATTTTGATACTATTGATATTCATTGCAATATATCCTTTCATCATCATGCCATAGCTTAGAATAAAATTTGCAAATGGGTGATTATGATGTGTTCACCTACCATTGTCATCAATACCGCGCGCTCATGGACTGCTTGAGCAACAAGTTTTAAGTCTTAAAACGGAAGTCGTGCGGTTAGTAGCAAACCGTTGTTGACGGTTTTGAACGAGCTAACTGTCTGTTGATATCCAGCACCTATTGCTAAATTAAGTCGATCATACAAATGGAACCGGCCTAAATTAAATCCAGTCGTAATTACAGTTTGGGTTTTTCCGGCGTTAATGCCTTCATTAAAATGGATAACATTCGTTTCAATTTCAGGCCATATTTTACCTATGTGAGCTTGAAATGTTGTATTCCACATAATAGGCTCTCCAGTTTTCTGCTGGTTACCATCGGCATAGCTAATAGCTAAAGTACTTTGTATATCAAAACCCTGTTCACGAGTACCCCAGCCCTTGCCAGCAGCAATAGTTGATGTAAGCACGGTGTGTCCCGTTGTAAAATTTGCGCTGCCTGTAGGGACTGTCAGTCCTAAAAAGCCAGTGACAATATAATTCCCATTTTCTTCATTTGCTGAAATAAATCGATATTTTAGTAATAAAGATGCGTCAGCAAATCCTTCCTTATCTTCCTTACTGCTTGTCTCTTTCACATATCCCGGAACACCAAGTATCAGCTCAGTATTTTCACTGGTAATGAGTTCCAAACCCTTATTTAAACCATAGTTTTCCAAACTGACACCTTTGGGTTTGTTCTGCCAAAGTTGGTCATACCGATATTCTTGCTCAAGTCTCGGTGTGACAGTAGCCAGCGGCGTCATCCAGTGCGGTTGATTTTCTTTTACTCTGTCAGAACGCTCAAACCATTCATTAAGATTTTGAGGCATGTGGCTTTGGCTGGTACTGGTATCAGTTGAGATTGTATTGCCGTCATTAGCTAAGACAACTTGCGGATAAAATGCAAATGGCGAAGCTGCTAAGGTAAGGGCAACTGCCGATAAAAACTGAATTGCATAAGGGCGGTTTTCCTTAATGTTCACTTGACTAATAACTGTTTGAGTATCTGGAGTATTCTGCTGATAGGAATTTTTATATGACATATTCCCATTATTTGTTTTTGTGATTAATTTCATTTCATGATTCCTTTTTTAAAAATATAAACGCGATAAAGTAAACTACATAACGACAAGCAAAAACGACCACTAAAGGCATCTTTTAATACGACTATTGCTTAATCGGTAACCCCCATAATGACGCTGCTGGCCTTGAATACTGCACAGACCTCAACGCCCACCGCCAGATCCAGGTTAGCCACACTGTCATTGGTGATTACCACGCTAACCGTGTTACCGCCATCCAGTTGCAGCACCACCTCGGCATTCACATTGCCCTGTGTGATGCGTGACACTTTGCCGATAAGCTGGTTACGTGCGCTGACTTTACTGGCGGCATCGGGTATGGTGAGAATGATCCAGCTTGCCTTGACTAGTGCCCATGCCTCGTCACCTATTTTGAGGCCGAGGTTATCCAGCCCGCCGTGAGTGATGACGGAATGGATTTTGTCGCCGCCGGTGAGTGTCAGTTCTACCTCCACATTGACCGGTCCTAGCTTGATGGCAGTGATTTTGCCGAAGAATTGATTACGGGCGCTGGTTTTCACGGATAACTTCCTGATCATTTGATAAACATTATCGAAATCTTCAATGCCTGCGCTGGCAGCTTGCATAAAGCGCTGGTGCTCGCGCAGCAAAGCCCGGTAGGTGTCGACTATACGGACACCTGTTGTGGTGAGTTGCGTGCCACCGCCGCCCTTGCCGCCGGTCATAGTCACCACTAACGGTTCGCCGAACATGCCGTTCATGGCGTCTACCGCATCCCACGCGCCTTTATAGCTCAAGCCAACGCCCTTGGCTGCCTTTGTAATTGAGCCGTACTCGCCTATTTTTCCCAGCAAGGCAATGCGCTTGTCACTCAATAGATTCTGCGCGTCACGACCCAGCGACAAGGAGCCAGTTACTTTCAGTTCATTAGATCCAGCCATTTACTATCCACCAATTCCGTAATATAGACAGGTATATATCGACATGCGGAAATATAGCAGATCGCATGCCAAATGGCACGGGATTATTGAATACCAAGCCTATAAACGATAATGTTATTAGGCTCTTGCATAGTTACTTGATAGACATGCCCATTTACAGGTTTCGATCAATTCTTTCTGGCTATAGTATGGATGTTACAGTGATCCATTAAATAAGACATGACCTGCTCTAATTTTTCATCGGATTTATCCAGCAGAAAAGGCCTTGCTTCCTCGATAAAATCTTCCCATAAGGCCTGTAATTGCCCTATTTCATCATGAGGCGCCTTTTCGATTAGTTTAGACACCTCTTTTTCCAGCGGGCCTTTTTCACGAAGAGTCGAAACTATCTTTTTTGCTTCGTTAATTGTCAACTCGGTCTTGGGCTGAGCACCAGCTAAGATGCATAGGAATAGAGTCAGGAGTAATGCATCATCCTCTACACCGCCGGTAAGTGAAAACCATTCTTTTGCTAGCATCTTATCGAACTGGCTCACTTCATTGAGGGGGTTAAACAAGAAAAAATATTTACGAACTTTGAGATCGCCGAAAACCGCCTCTATCGGCATGGATTGGTTGACTATTTTAGGGATATCTTCATTTTTGATACTTGATAACGTTTCCAGCGCAAGCTGTCTAAACTCATCAGGAATATCCTCCAGGAATTTTTTTGAACAAGTGACATCCCCTAAGAACCCCCACTCTTTCCTGATCGAAGTGAAAATTTCAAACAACCCATTCTCATCAGGAAATCCAGTTTTATTGCTTCCAACTTTTTTTGCACCATACGCCAGAGATAGTAATGACGTACGAATGACATGATCAGAGGATGCATGCAAGTCGTTCAATGTATGGGTCGGCGTGCCAATTTTCTTTCCCAGCCATAAAGCAAAATTCAGTTCTTTTTTGAACTGTTCACAATCTCTAAAAGTCTGCCTGTATTTTGAAACAGTTATTCCATTGACTAAGCATTTTTTAAGGAATTCATTTTCAGAATCAAAACGTGGCGAGCCAAAGTGATCATCTTCAGGCATCAAATACAGGTCTTTTAGCATTTGCGATCCACCACGAGAAAGTGATCGAAACGGCTTTTCTTTTAACAACTGTGCTGCTCTAGCGATATCTCCATTGGTTGTATCTTCAAGATACAAGCTCACCAAGTTCACCATGCTTTTTTTTGACTCTTCGAGGTTGACTCGTAAATGCGATGACGCGCCAAAATACTCGGCGATCTGAATGGTGCCTTTAGCTGCATCATTGATAATTTCATCAACTTTGGCCTGATCTATTAGATTATGCTGAACAGCATACTGAAATGCTCTTTCGAAGAAAGGCGCATTGTCATAAGAGGCTATGGATTGATTTTTTTTGGTAAGCGTCATAAAAGTAGCTCGTCAATTTAAACAGACACTTTAAATTGCAGCGTCATCATCATCATTTTCAGCTTTTGCTTTCGTGTCGTC
>DIZU01000036.1:8872-14655 GCA_002429455.1 Methylotenera sp. UBA6020
TCAATCTTTCCTGGATTCTAGCCTTTAAAATCGCGTAAACAACCTCGTAAATATCTGAATGTTCATGTCTAAGCAACCAGGTAAGTTCTTTCCAGTCATGGTCGCTAATTTCTGCCCTCGAGAACTCCTCGGTTTCAAGAGCATTCAATGTGCCAACGATCTCATCAGCCCGATCGGAAAGATAATCGGCCAAAGCCTCATACCCATACTCAAGCTCCGCAATCGCATTGATAAAATCCCCGGTATTTGCATCTTCTCGAAATAGTACCGAATTGATCATTCCCCGAAGATGCTCATGCGACGCATCGCCATAGAGCCTATCCAGAACAACTGCGCGCGCAAACTGTTCAGGAGTAATCAGCAAATTCAAGAGGGACTGTTTGGAGGAGTCATATTCGCGAATCACAGCCAACAGGTCTTTCGATGGCATTTCATCAAGCACCTCTACCAGCGCCATATCCCCTTCAGTTTCAACCAATGCTGTAAGCAAAGCCTCGGCTCTGACTATATCCCCTGACTGAATAAGACTTGTTGCTTTTATAATTACTGAATGACTCATTTTCTATCCTATTCTGATTAAATCAAATTCATTAATGGCTATCGAACCCCTGGTCAGAAAGCCATTGGCCGCCAGTCTCGGCTAGATCTCCTGATTCCTCTGTGTCGTCAGCTTCTTCTGGTGCATCTTCACTTGCTTCATAAAATGCATAGAGATACTCAAGCATCACAGTTGTCAGTAAAAATTGCTCACCCCCTGCTTTGGCTTGTAGTGATTCAACGTGGCTTTTCGCCCACGGTTCAAACTGCACACTTTGAGCTACGGTATCCCATGACGGGAATTCTGAAGGTTCTTTAGCCAAATAGTTGATAATTGTTTCTGGGTCCTTGATTACTACACTCTTATGGAAAATAACGGCCAACATCTCTGGATTAGTCTTAATCATGGGCAGCAGATCTGGTATCTGCGGTCGTTTTTCCTTAAGGCGAGCGCTCAGAACATCCTCTCCACTTGAGTCGGTTTTTAAATCATCAATTTCGGCTATGTAGGTAGCCATAAGATCGGTAAAGTAGCGCGATATTCTCATTTTTTTAAGATTCCATCTATATAGTATTGCCAAATTTCACGGGCGGTGTCGATAGGATTATCCAACAAACTGCGCCTGCGATTTTCGTCATATATTCTTCGTTTATCAATATCAGAAAGTGTCTCATAGGCTTCCTGAACCTTTCTGAACTTCGCGGGGGCATCACTTGATGGATTTTTATCAGGATGCAATTGGGACGCCATTTTTCGATAGGCATTTTTTATTTCACTCAAGGCAGCATTAGCAGCGATGCCTAAAACAGCATAATAATCTTTCAATTTTTTCCAGTCAAATTATAGTGCGTAAATAGTTCGAATTAAGGTGCCGGATGACCATCAATATCCGTATTGTATACAGTGGATACCCGGTCAAGATAGTGCTGGGGCAAGTTTAAGCATGTAATCTTTCAGCTGTAACAGAATAAGGCTGCCCAGCAGCATTTATGCGTTTTGTTCCAGAGCGAGCGTTCTCGCAATGACTGGCTGTTTTTTAGTATTTGATAAAAACAACAACGGGCGATTCTATCAGTAATTCAGATGCCGGTAGCGTACATTGATTGACATTTAATTTATGCGGCATTTTAGTAAAAAATTACCTACAGGGCTAAAATCAATTAACATATATCGCTTAACTGTATGTTTTCTTGTCTCTATGCCTAAAAAAATTTCAATTAAAACAAAGTTAGTCCAGCCAGATTTTTCTAGCCACGGCAATTTCAAAAGCCTGGCGGACAGTGTAGAACGGGCTTCGACCGTTGTATTTGATAGTGTTGAGAAGCTTAGGCAACGTGATTGGCGCGATAAAAACCAATACACTTACGGATTGTTAGGCACCCCAACCTCTAGACGTTTAGAACGCCAGTTAGCTGCGATTGATGGCGTTGAACATGCACTTTTGTTGCCGTCCGGTTTATCTGCCATCAGTACCGTGATGCTAGCCTTGCTGAAGTCTGGCGATAGCGTATTGCTGCCGAGTAATATTTATGCTCCTGCTTTAGAGGTAGCAAAATATATGCAGAACCAATATGGGGTGGAATTTGCGTTATATGACCCGATGAATATTGATTCTGTGGTCATAACAGCTAAAACAAAGCTTATATGGGTAGAAACCCCTGGGTCAGTCACCATGGAAGTGTCTGATCTAAATGCTTTAGCTAAAATAGCGTATCAGCATGGCGCTTTGGTTGCTATTGATGCAACTTGGGCGGCGGGTATTGCTTTACCCGTTTTTGAATTGGGTGCAGATATCTCAATACAGGCGCTCACAAAATATCAATCAGGTGGCAGTGATGTGATGATGGGCTGCATCACAACCGCTAATGACAAAATCTACAACCAACTATTAGAAACAGTGGTTACTTTAGGTGTCGGGGTGAGTCCCGAAGATTGTCGCTTAATTTTACGCAGCCTCCCCCACTATGCTTTACGTTATCACGCACAAGACAAAGCGGCACGCCAGATTGCAACATGGTTGACTCAGCACCCAGCGGTAGACCAAGTGCTGCACCCTGCCATTGCCGGCTCTCCTGGACATCATGTGTGGTCTAGAGATTTTACTGCCGCGGCCAGTCTGTTTTCGGTGGTATTTAAAGCTAACATTAGTCAGTCTAAAATCGACCAATGTGTTGAGTCCCTTGCGTTATTTCACCTTGGCTTTAGCTGGGGAGGCGCCGTGAGCTTAGTTGTACCTTTTACCAGAAACCAAATGCATGCCACATACTCTTATGAAGGGTTACTAGTGCGTTTTTATATTGGCCTAGAAGACGTAGACGATTTAATGCTAGATATTAAACAAGCATTTAGCATGCTTCAGTAGATTAATTGACATAAGGAATTGTGATGGCGAATGCAAAATGGAATGGTCAGGTGATTGCAGAGAGCGATAACTTTGAAGTTGTAGAAGGTAATATTTACTTTCCACGTTCGGCATTAAAATCAGAATACTTCAAAGAAAGTCCGCACAGCTCAGTATGCCCATGGAAAGGCGTGGCAAGTTACTTTGATGTGGTGGTCGATGGCAAAATCAACCAAAATGCCGCCTGGTATTATGCCAGCCCTAAAGATGCCGCTAAAAATATCGCAGGGTATATCGCCTTCTGGAAAGGCGTTGAAGTGAGCAAATAATCGGCATATTAGCCGAATTAATAGACCAACGATTAGACTGTAGACTTAAGCAGAAATAGCTCAAATTCAGACTCTTCCTGGTCTTGCCAGGCATGTTCCATTTGCCAGCTGCATTCATCGGCAATTGCTAAAAAACGTCGTCTTGTATATTTGTAGCAGTTTTCCGTAAAAATACTTTCACCCTCTGCAAAATTGAAATCTTGGCTGGCTACTTTCACGGTTTGCTCACAGCTACTCACTAAATGCATTTCAACTTTGCCTTCAACTTTACTAAAACGCGCTTCATGTGAAAACTGCTCAACTTCAAAGTTAGCCCGCAATTCTCTATTTGCTCGTACTAATAAATTTTTATTGAACTCAGCCGTAACGCCAGCTTTATCATTGTAGGCTGCTAACAGTTGCTTTTCATTCTGCGTGCTATCTACCCCAATTAAAAGCCAACCATCTTTCCCTGCTAAATGATGAAAACTTCTCAGTAAAGCTCGAGCATCCTCCGGGGAGAAGTTACCTATTGTGGAGCCTGGAAAAAATACCATGCGCTCGGCATCATGATTTAAGCTCAAGGGGGTATGTATTTTAGTAAAATCACCTTCCAGAGGAGTGGTTTTAATATTGGGATAGTCTTGTTGCAACTGTCGAGCGATATGGTTCAAAAATTCTGCAGAAATATCCATGGGAACATAAGTCGTTAGATTAGCTTGCGAGCTCAGCAATATGCGCGTTTTCACGCTCGCACCACTTCCCGGCTCAATGACTAAGCTAAGATCAGGAGTAATCGTGGCGATTTCTTTAACGACTTGTTCTAATAGGCACGTTTCAACGCGCGTCAGGTAGTATTCCTCAGTCTTAGTGATGGCTTCAAATAATTTTGAGCCAATTGCATCATAAAACCATTTACAGGGAATCGACTTCTGTTGTTGGCTTAAGCCATGAAGAACATCCTGATTAAACTCATGATTGAAGTCTTGATTAAACTCATAATTTGTTGCTTGAGTAAATTCTAAAGGTTGGCTCATAAATTTAACCTTTATTCTGCTAAACGCAGCCCAGTAAACTGCCAGCGTTGATGCGGGTAGAAAAAATTGCGGTAGCTAGCACGTGCATGGTGTGAGGCGGTGGCAATGGATGATCCACGTAATACGTATTGGCCATTCATAAATTTACCATTATATTCACCAACGGCACCAGGGCTAGTTTTGAAGCCTGGATAAGCCACATAAGGACTTGCTGTCCATTGCCATACGTCACCATATAGCTGTTGCAAACCTTGGGTATTATTTAGTCGCGGCTGCGGTACATAACTCATATTATCAGATGTAGATTCAGCAACAGTTTGTTGACTAGCGGCAAACTCCCATTCTGCTTCAGTAGGCAAGCGCTTACCTGCCCATCTGGCAAAAGCATCTGCTTCAAAAAAACTGATATGGCAAACAGGCGCGGCTAAATTAAGCGGCTGTAAACCATAAAGAGTATAAGCAAAGTATTGGTCATTTTTCTGCCAATAAAGCGGCATTTGCCATTGCTCTTGCTGGGCTACTTTCCAGCCATCCGCAAGCCACAATAACGGGTTTTGATAGCCACCATCTTCTATAAAATCGATCCAGTCAGCGTTGGTAACTAAATCATTGGCTAAACGGTAAGGTGCAATAAATACCTGATGCATTGGCATCTCATTGTCAAAACAAAATCTGTCTTGGTCGTGGCCAATATTGACTAGGCCGCCATTGAAAACCTGCAGCGTCTTATCACCAGCATGATTCGTTTGCATTGATTGCAAGTCTTTATTTGTGAGGTAAGCGGGATTAAGCGGATTCTGGGATAGATTGTATAGAATATCGGTTAAAAAAAGCTCTTGATGTTGTTGTTCATGATGAACTCCTAATTCAACAAGTTTTAGAAGTGACGGATCTAGGCCTGCATCAATCGCCGTCAATAATGCATGATCAATTTCTTGACGATAGTCTAAAATTTCTTTCAGACTTGGGCGGCTAATCAGACCACGTCTGTTCTGAGGCTGGCGCTGACCAACACTGTCATAATATGAATTAAATAAAAAACGATACGGTTCAGCAAGCAAAGACTTAAACCCTAAAGTTTGTAATATAAACTCTTCAAAAAACCAACTTGTATGCGCCAAGTGCCACTTGCCAGGGCTCGCGAAATCCTCAGCTTGGACTTGCATGTCGGCCTCTGACAATGGCGCGGCTAGCTTAAGGGTTCTTTGTCTAGTAGCGATGAACCTTTGTGATATGTTATGAAACATCAGTAGCACCTATCGCTAATAAAATTATGTAATCCTACAACCGTAAATCGGTAGATCGTCGTTTTTTCAATTTCTTATATTTTATATGACGCGGGCTTTAGTTATGCCTACGTTTTACAAAATAACGATTATTATTAATAGTATATTAAAGCCTAATCCCGGTGGCTTTTTCTACTTGCGACACCCAAACTAGAACTACCTGTAATTATGCAAGCTTTAGCAGATTTTAGGGGCGTAAATGTCCCGCTGGTGGCTGGTATTACGGGCTTTAACGCATTAAATGTTTTGCTA
This sequence comes from Methylotenera sp. UBA6020, assembly GCA_002429455.1. Lineage (GTDB taxonomy): Bacteria > Pseudomonadota > Gammaproteobacteria > Burkholderiales > Methylophilaceae > Methylotenera. Next base: position 14,635 of record DIZU01000036.1, read on the forward strand.
AAACTACTTGACTTATGCACA
>DIZU01000197.1 GCA_002429455.1 Methylotenera sp. UBA6020
ATGGAAATGCTGGAGCATGTGCCCGACCCGGCAGCCATTGTGGCTGCGTGTGCAAGGCTGGTAAAGCCGGGTGGCTCAGTATTTTTCTCTACGATCAACCGTAATCCCAAGGCTTATTTATTCGCAGTGGTGGGTGCGGAATATGTGCTGAACTTGCTACCTAAAGGTACGCATGATTATGCCAAATTTATTAAACCATCTGAACTATCGGGTTGGGCGCGCCAAGCTGATTTAACGGTTTTAAGCATGCGTGGCATGGGTTATAACCCAATCACACAACATTATCGGTTAGGTGATGATGTGTCCGTGAACTACATGATGCACACTGAGCTTGCATCATAAGGATTGGTATCATGAGTGTAATTTTATTTGATTTAGATGGTACCTTAGTGGATACGGCGCACGACTTAGGCCTGGCGTTGAATATGCAGTTAGAACGTCATGGCAGGCAAGGGCTGCCACACAAAAAAATACGGCCTGTAGCCTCGCATGGCTCAAGAGGTTTGTTGGAATTGGGTTTTAATTTATCTCCGGCCGATAAGAATTTTCTTGATATGCGGGATGAGTATTTGTCGATTTATGATCAAGTGCTGACGCAATCACCAGTGCTGTTTGAAGGCATGGCGGAATTATTGGACGCTATTGAAGATAGGGGGGTAAGCTGGGGCATCGTCACCAATAAGCCTAGGCGCTTTACCGTGCCCATCATGCATGCCATGCGTTTAGATCAACGTGCTGCTTGTATTGTCTGCGGTGATGATGCCGCACGACCAAAACCGCATCCAGATAGTCTGCTAATGGCGTGTGATCTCATGCAAAAACCGGTTAAAGATTGTATTTATATTGGTGACGCACAACGTGATATAGAGGCGGGCATGGCTGCCGGCATGCGTACAGCTGTCGCCTTGTATGGTTATTTAGATGTGACCGATGAACCGAAAGAGTGGGGTGCTGACTTTTTGATTAATCAGCCGATGGAAATAATGGCGCTGATTTAATGTTTTGGATGCAGTCCTAATAACCCCGCCGGTAAGCAACTTACCTAACGCTTCGCCGCTCCATCATCGCCTGTGCCAATGTGCCGCTATCGACATACTCAATTTCACCGCCCATAGGCATGCCGCGAGCGATACGACTTGTTTTGATGCCACGAGTGCGAAGTAGCTCGCTGATGTAATGCGCTGTAGCATCGCCTTCAACGGTGTAATTGGTGGCAAGAATCACTTCCTGCACGATGCCATCTTGCGCACGCTTGATGAGTTTGTCTAAATGGATCTCTTTGGGGCCTACGCCATCCAATGGTGATAACCGGCCCATCAGTACAAAGTACATGCCTGCATAAGCGTGCGTATTCTCCAGCATCATCAGATCGGTGGGCATTTCTACCACGCATAACAAGTTTTTATCCCGCTGTTCAGACGCACATAGAGGGCAAATAGGCTGCTCGCTAAAGGTATTGCAAAGCTTGCAATGGTCGACTACTTGCAATGCGCTATCAAGTGCTGCAACCAAGTTGCTTGCACCTTTTCTATCTCGCTGCAATAAATAATAGGCCATGCGTTGGGCGGACTTTGGACCGACGCCAGGCAGGCATCGTAGCGATTCAATCAGCTGTTCTAATGCAGGTGGATTTTTCATCAACTTGTTTGCTTAATACCGTGATTTAGAACGGCAGCTTCATCCCAGCAGGCATATAGTTAGCCATGCGTGCTGAAGAGGTTGCTTCAGCTTTGGCTGTAGCATCTTTTAACGCAATCACCAGTAAGTCTTCTAAGGTTTCTTTATCATCCATCACGCTATCGTCCAAGGTAATACGCTTTACTTCATTTCTGCACGTCATTTGTACTTTTACCAGACCATTTGCTGCGATGCCTTCTACCTCTACATTTGCAAGTTCTTCTTGTGCTTTTTGCATATTCGCTTGCATTTGGCTGGGCTTGCTTCATTAAATTACCCATGCCGCCTTTCATCATTTTTTGCTCCTTAGTTAATATGTTTAATTGAAAAATTTAAATTTCTAAATCAGGCTAGGCGTAATTTGAAAAATGGAGCGTGGCATACGAGTTTGTATGTAAGCGAACATTTTTTCTAATATACCTAAGTACAGTATAACGACGCATGATGACGAAATTTAAATTTTTAAATGGGTTTGATGCTGTTGGGGATAATAGACGCACCAAAGTCGCTAATCAATGCTTGGACAAAACGATCTTCTTCAATCGCGCTTTCTGCACCCGCTTGTGCATGCGCTTTTTCTTGAGAAATTTGTTTGGCCGGTGTATTGCCCGTGCCGCCTATGCTAAATTGTAGTTTGATTTTTTTATCAAAATATAGTGAGATGGCACTGCTTAATTTTTCCTGATAATTAGGGAGTAACAAGTGTTTTTGAGTCTCTGGCACGCTGAGTGAAATGCTGTGTTCATCGTAGCTGACTAGTTCACAATGCTGGGCTAATGCTCTAGCCAGACCAAGTTTCAACTCATCCACCAAGCCACGCCAGTTGCCATTAAAGTGGCTGGTATTGTCGCTGGCGTTAGTGGTCTGTATGCTATTTTCTATAATATGCTCAGTGACGGTTTGCGTCATTTGAGCCTGTGCCAGAGGTGAGGTCTGCATAGCTCCGTAGTCGGCAGACTTTTCTATTTGAATTTCTTCGGCAGCCAATTTTTCAAGCTGCGGTGTGACCGGTTGCGATTTTATCTCGCTAGCTAAGGATATGCTGGCTAGTTTCCGTGAGGATTTTTGTGTGTTATCTTCACTTTTAAGGTTTGTTGCATTCGGCGTAAAAGCCAGCATACGCAGCAAGCTCATGGTAAAGCCAGCAAATTCATCGGGGGCAAGCCCAATATCCCGGCGACCCAATAAGGCAATTTGGTAATATAGCTGTAAAGTCTCTGGCTGGATTTTTTGTGCCAGATCCAATAGCGCATTGCGTTCAGGCAAATCATCTGCAACGCTATCCGGCACGGTTTGCGCCACCGCAATTTGGTGTAACAGTTGCGCTAAATCATTCAAGGCAGCTTCGAACGATAAGCTGCGCGCTTCCATGCTTTTAGCCTGTGCTATCAAACTGCTACCATCATTGGCAAGTAGTGCGTCCAATAGCTGAAACAAATAACTTTGATCAATTGCACCCAGCATCGCGCGTACTTCTGATTCGTTAACAGTTTGACCGCCATAGGCAATCGCTTGGTCGGTGAGTGACAACGCATCACGCATACTGCCTGCCGCAGCACGAGCAATTAAGTGTAAAGCTGCCGGTTCGTAGCGAATGTTTTCTTGACTGAGAATATTTTGTAAATACCCAATAATGGACGTACCGGCCATTTGACGTAAATTAAACTGTAAACAGCGTGACAGTACGGTGACCGGCACTTTTTGCGGATCGGTGGTGGCGAGTATGAACTTTACATGGGCTGGTGGCTCTTCCAGCGTTTTAAGCATTGCGTTAAACGCGCTTTTTGACAGCATGTGTACTTCATCGATGATGTACACCTTAAATCGGCCTGCAGTTGGCGCGTATTGGGCATTATCCAATAAATCCCGCATCGCATCCACTTGCGTATTGCTCGCAGCATCCACTTCAATGAGGTCCACAAAACGACCTCGATCAATTTCAGTACAAGCATTACAAATCCCGCAGGGTTTAGCGGTGATACCAGTTTCGCAATTGAGCGATTTGGCTAAAATGCGGGCAAGCGTTGTTTTGCCGACACCACGGGTGCCTGTAAACAAATAGGCGTGATGTAAACGGTTTTGTTCTAGCGCATTGGTCAACGCGCGCACTACGTGGTCTTGTCCGACCAGTGTTTCAAAGGACTTGGGACGCCATTTACGTGCTAGGACTTGATAGCTCATGAGATAAATGCAAATACTTTCATAGGGAAACTTTAGTTGAACTTTAGCGCATAATTGGCTTTAAGTCATGGCTAAATTGCACTACATTTTACTGGGACTGGGCATTTTAAGTTCTCGCAGTCTTTTGAGTGGAAGAGGCGAGCCCTGACCCCGGCACTTGCTTAATAGTTGTGGCTGCTTGCTTCCGCATCTGACCAGGTTGGCTACTTCACAATGCGGGGAGGCCCGCCAAATGCAATTTTACAATACTTTGGCTGTTTAACTGCAGTGCTTCATAAGATTTTTTCTAATATTGCTAATTTCCTTAACAATTTTAAAGTCGTGAACGAATGTGACGGCATGCGCCAGTACTATTGTTCATAGCTCATGCAGTTTTGACAGCCGGAGTGCGGCTATTTGGCAAAAGTGAAAATAAAGTGATGCCGGCCATTCGTAAGAAGGCTTAATCATGACATAATTTAGTTAGGTACATATCCCTCGAATCGAAGCGGTTATCGTAGTTTATACGAGTCGTTTACGTTCAATATGCAGTGTGATAGTTGTGGCATCAACTGCCGAACCTAATAAAAATAATGATATATTTAAGACCTGATTATCACTCGGATTGTAAAATCCAAGGGTTGTGTTTTGGTCATGCGTGCCGAGGATAGCGCATGCTTGCAAGGGTTGGATGACGCTTGATGGTGTTTTCTGTCATTAGATTTTATGAATATATTAAAGGTAGCTAAAGTTGCTCCCATTACCTGATAGCTGGTTATTATTAGATGCCATGATGCTAGGAGTGTCGGATGAGGTATATCTTATCGATGCTTCATCCATGCAGCTCGTATATGCAAGCGAGAGTGTTCTTAAAAATACCGGCTACGACCTAGAGGTTTTAAAGCAACCTAGCTTGAGTAGTTTACTGGGAGTGAGTCAGCAAACATTACAGATGCATGTGAATTGCCATCGTCACCAGATGCACTTCATTGAACTGTTGCAGGACCAAGCACCCATTATAGGCAAAGTCAGTCATGACCCGCTGCGGGCCATGCTTATACAATCAGGTCAGCAAGAGTTTATTCTGATTATCAAGAATGATGCCTCATCTAAAGTTGCCTCCCCATGTTCTGGCTGTGAGGAGGAGGTTGCGCAAGCATTGAGCGAGAGTGAGTCCCGCTTTCAGGCCATGGTTTCCAATACCCCGGGTCTGGTTTTTCAGTTTCAACTTGATCTTGCAGGTGAGTTAGCCTTTGTCTATTTGAGTGAGGGATGTAAAGCGCTGTTGGGGTTGAGTGCGGAAGAGTTGAAACGGGATCCCAGGTTGTTTTATGCGATGATGAACGAAAGCGATCGTGCATCGTTACGCAAGCGCATCGAGTTATCCACCATTGAGCTTAGCCTGTTGGATTGGGAGGGTCGGGTCTGGATTAATGGCTGGCAGGACACCAAGTGGATCAATGTGCGGTCTATTCCCAGAGTACTTAATAATGGCGTGATCCAGTGGGAAGGCATCATGATCAATATTACGCAAAGCAAAAATGAGAAACATGAGATTGAGCAGTCGCGGCGTGATCTGGCCGAGCTGACGGCACATATGGATCAAATCAAGGAGGACGAGCGTAGCAGAATAGCGCGTGAGATACATGATGACTTGGGTGGTAATCTAACGGCGATTAAAATTGGTTTGTCATCCATTATCAACCGGCTTAACTCAGGCCAGAAGGTCTCGGTTGAGCAGGCGCAACGCCTGGAGTCCATCGTGGATAATACTTTCGAGGCAGTACACAGGATTTCCAGTGACTTAAGGCCGAATATTCTTGATCTGGGTATAATGGCGGCACTGGAGTGGCAAGCACAAGAGTTTGAGAAACAATTAGCCATCGCTTGTCAGTTCTCATGCGATCAGGGCGATATTCCCGTGACGACAGATCAGGCGATTACACT
>DIZU01000041.1 GCA_002429455.1 Methylotenera sp. UBA6020
TTTTTATGGATATTAACTAAATTTTTAATATCATTTAATAGTTGGCAGAAGCGTTTTAAGTTCATTAAGGAAAATATCATGGATCATCAAAAATTAATTTTAGATAGATTAACGACTATCTTGTCAGAAACGGATAACAGTAACGCAGCAAAATTATTAAAATTGGTTGATGAAGCAGGTCGCATTTTCATTGGCGGTGCAGGCCGCTCATTGCTTGTATCACGCTTCTTTGCGATGCGTTTGGTGCACGCTGGGTACAACGTGAATATGATTGGTGAGATAGTGACTCCCGCCATTAAAGCAGGTGATTTATTGGTGCTGGTATCAGGTTCTGGCGGCACAGAAACTTTATTGCCATTTGTTAAAAAAGCAAAATCTGTAGGCGCTAAACTAGCGGTGATCTCAATGAAAAAATCTTCACCTATGGCGGATGCAGCAGATTTAACCATCCAAATTGGTAATGACAGTAGCTTCCCTCTGACCAAAGGCATGCCGATGGGCTCGCAGTTTGAGCTATCGACTTTACTTTTCCTGGAAGCCGCTATTGGTGACATTATTGAAGCAAAAGGTCTGACTGAAGAAGGTATGCGTGCTATTCATGCAAATCTTGAGTAATCACTATCAAGTCCTGTAATAATCAAGTTTTGTAATCATTAGGCCCTAGCAAGCGTTTAGTTTGCTAGGGCCTAATTTTTCCTAAAGATGGTTTTTATTAGGATTTAAGTTTTCTAGGGTCATAATTCTTGTTGTGCAATGCTGTTGCAGTCAGTGCGCCAGCGATATTGAAGCCTTGCAGAATACCGATGTCATCATTATTTCTAACACCGCCAGCTGCGTATATTGCGCGGGTATCTGCATGACTTATGACCGTCTGTAGCCGCTCAATATCTACCCCTAATTGGCTTCCAACATGGCTCAGCGTCATTACAATTACTTTTTCAGGCCAATGTTCAGTATTGGTTTGCAAATCAGCACACCCTAAAAATCCCGTCTGATTATAGTCAAGTGACAATACAAAATTGCCATTTAGTTGTTGACTGATTTTCGTTAAATCATGCGTTGAAGCAATATTCTCGCTACCAATGACGTATGTCACCTTCACAGTTTGCCATGAGGCTAGAGCATCTGCATTTTTGATGCCGGCATCTAACCAGACTTCAATATTGGGATATTGCGTTTGAATGTGCAAAATTGTGGCTAAATGATCGCCTTGTCCAGTTATTGCATCGAGATCGGCGATATACATGCGTTCAAATGGGTATAATTCAAGTAATGCACTGACAACGTCAATTGGCGCGCTAGAGCTACACAATAAAGACTGAATTGGTTGGTAATGCTGACGTTGTCCCATGCGTGCATGCACAACTTGACCATGCATTAAGTCTATGACCGGGATAATTTCCATTTTTTAAGTGTTATACGCGAGAGTTTTTTGAAGATATTGTTATTGGAATATATCACAGCTGGCGGCTTAAGCGGCATGTCCTTACCCGCTTCATTGCTATGTGAGGGTACGTTGATGCGTGATGCTTTATTCTCGGACTTCAGTGCTATTGCCGATGTGGAGATTGCGACGACTTATGACGCGAGGTTAAGCCCACCGGCAGGGCATATTCGGCAGGCTATCCGTATTGATAATAGCGCTAACGCGCATGAAACTTGGCAGGCAATGCTGCAAACCTGTGATGCTGCTTTGGTGGTGGCGCCAGAAACCGATGGTGTACTGTCTAGCCTTACTCAAATGGTGGAAGCTGCGGGTATTAAAAACCTAGGTTGCACACAGTTTGCAGTCGATATTGCCAGTAATAAATATGACACGTTTCAAATGCTTAAAAACGCCGGTATTCTGACTATTGCCACTTATACTACGCGTGAATTTTTGCACCCTGATATTCATGAAAATAAATCACTCAATAGCGGATATGTGGCTAAACCAAATGATGGTGCAGGTTGTGAAAATACTGTGTATTTTAATGAGGTGGCGGCGTTGCAGACATGGTTACGCCACAATCCAGATGTAAGTTTGGATTCTGAAAAGCATCAAGATCGTTATCAGGACCGTTATATAGTACAGCCGTATCAAAAGGGCATGCCAGCCAGTATCTCTATGCTGTGCAAACATGGCAAAGCGTGGGTGTTGAGTTGTAATCAGCAGACTATTGAACTTAAAGCCAGTGAAACTAAAGGTAGTGAAATTCAAACAGCACAACCTGGTCTGGCTGTGATTCAATACAAAGGTTGTCATGTGAATGGGTTAAGTATGCATTATGATGCGTTTACAAAGCTAGCAGACAGTATTGCCGCAGCAATGCCTGATTTACACGGCTATGTCGGTGTAGACGTTATCATCAATGATGAAGACATTTATGTGGTAGAAATCAATCCGAGAATCAGCACGTCTTACATTGGTTTACGTGAGTCACTCAATTACAATCCGGCTAAACTTCTGCTAGATTTAGCATGGTCTGGATCTTCGGATTCCACATTCAAATTACCTGATAATATGACCGCGAATATGGTCGAAATTAGCATCAATGAATAATGGCATTATAGGCTGGGATGTAGGCGGGGCACACCTTAAGGCAGCGTTGCTGGATGGCGAGGGCAAGTTGCAACAGGTATTGCAAGTGCCATGTGCGCTTTGGCGCGGCTTGCACGAACTGGAAGCGGCGGTTGATGTGGTGTTAAATGCACTCAGCACAAAGCCTTTGTTGCATGCGGTGACCATGACCGGTGAACTTGTTGATTTGTTTGCTAACCGTCAGGCAGGCGTGCGGTCTATTTGTCAGGTAATGGATGCCAAGTTAAGTGGTGTGAAACAATTTTATGCCGGTGCATTAAATGCGGATTTTTCAGGCTTTGTGACACGGCAAGAGGTGGATCAACACTGGCAGCATATTGCTTCAGCCAATTGGCTAGCCAGTGCCAGCTTTGTCGCAAATAATATACATTATGGCTTGTTCATTGATATCGGCAGCACAACCTCTGATTTTGTGCTGCTTAAGAATAATCAGCCGGCATGCATGGGTTTTACTGATGCCGCTCGTATGCAGTCAGAAGAGTTGGTGTATACCGGCGTGATTCGCACACCACTCATGGCCGTGACGCAAAAAGTGAAATTTGACAATACTATTACTTCAGTCGCCGCCGAGTATTTTGCCACCGCCGCCGATGTCTACCGCTTGACCGGGGATTTACAGGCCGCGGATGATATGGCGGATACCGCCGATGGCAAAGAAAAAATGCCGCTAGCGAGTGCGCAGCGTATTGCGCGTATGATAGGACATGATGTAGTTGATGCTCCAATTGAGTCGTGGTTAGGGCTTGCGCAAGAATTTAAGTTACAGCAACTAGCACGTTTGAAGAGCGTTGCTTTAGCGCATATTTCGCGCATTGCTGATAAAAACCGGCAACAATCAATGTGCATAGTTGGTGCTGGAACGGGTAGTTTTCTGGCAAAAGAGATTGCGCAAGCAATGAATGTTCAATACCTGGATGTTGCACAACTGATAGCGCCAAGCTCAAAAAATACCGATGAAAACTCATCTGAAATTCCACCTGCTACTAGCCGCTGGGCGAGTGTTTGCTTGCCGGCCTATGCCGTTGCTTATTTAGCATTCAATAAACTTAAACTAGACATCCGTGAGCATGCTTAAACACCCGCTAAAATACAACTCAAACTCAGCGTCGCTGTTTGCACATTTGAGTCACAAACCATGGGCGATGTTTTTAGATAGCGGCCAGCCACATGGCCAATATGGACGCTACGATATTCTAGTGGCTGACCCGTTTATGACCGTATGTACTATTGAAAAAAGCGCTGAAACAAAAATTGAGCCATATACTGAAATTACCCAAAATGGTCAAACCAGCATAAGCCATGACGATTCTTTTGCTATCCTCAACAGCCTGTTAGCGCCATACAAGGCAGCACAAAGGGACTTACCAACCAGTACACTGCCATTCAGTGGCGGTGCTGTTGGTTATTTTGCCTATGATTTGGGGCGCCAAGTAGAGCATTTAGCCAATATTAGTTTACCCAATGCAGCGATTCCACACATGATGGTCGGCATTTACGATTGGGCGGTGGTGGTTGATCATCGCGAACAAACCGCTTGCTTGGTATCTAATGGCTTTCAGCAATCCACACATGACAATTGGGCAACCTTGTGCGCGTTGTTTGATGCGCCTCTATTACAAATAGATGATGTGCCACAGGCTGCTAGCTTTGAGTTAACAACACCGGTCACAAGCAATATGGATTTCAGCCAATATGCTAAGGCGTTTGGCGCGATTAAACATTACATTACTGAAGGCGATTGTTACCAAGTGAATCTGGCACAGCGTTTTTCGGCAAAAGCGCAGGGTAACAGTTGGGTTGTCTATAATAAACTCCGGGAAATAAGCCCTGCACCCTTCATGGCATACATGAATTTTGGGCATTTGCAGGTGCTTTCCGGCTCGCCAGAGCGATTTTTACAGGTGGTAGGTAATCATGTGGAAACACGCCCCATTAAGGGCACCAGACCGCGCTCTAGCGATGCCGAGCAAGATCAGCAATATGTGAAAGAGTTACAAGCTAGTCTCAAAGACAAAGCTGAAAATTTGATGATTGTAGATTTACTGCGTAATGATATTGGTAAAAACTGTGAAATCGGCTCGGTAAAGGCCGATAAGTTGTTTCAGTTACAAAGTTTTGCCAATGTACATCATTTGGTGAGCATCGTCACCGGCACCCTGAAGCAGGACAAAACCGCCATTGATCTATTGCGTGGCTGCTTTCCTGGCGGCTCTATCACCGGCGCACCTAAACTACGAGCTATGCAAATTATTGAGGCGTTAGAGCCGCATCGGCGCGGTGTGTATTGCGGTGCAATTGGATATATTGGTTTTGATGGCAATATGGATACCAATATTGCTATCCGCAGTGCGGTGTATTCCGAAGGGGAAATCAGTTTTTATGCAGGTGGAGGCATCGTTGCTGACTCTATTCTTGAAAAAGAGTATGCTGAAACGCTGGACAAAGCATCGAGCATATTGAAAACCGTGCAATGTTTCAAAGGCACTGATTAAGTGTTTCATGAAAGGCTACAATAAACGCATCATCATTTTTCACGAAAATAAGGGTTGTATTTAATCAAGATCAACGTAAGTCAAACACTAAAAATAGATATTGGAGGATAGGCCGATGTGGGTAGTAAAATTAGGTGGCAGCTTACTGGGTTCGCCTGAATTGGCCCGTTGGTTAGAAATTTTTGCAAAATTTAGCGATGGTAAAGTCGTCATTGTGCCGGGTGGAGGTTTGCTTGCTGATGCGGTGCGAGAGGCACAGCAACTGTCAAGTGTTAGCGATGCTGTTGCGCATCAACTTAGCGTTATCGCCATGGATCAATTTGGGCTGTTGCTGGCAGGCATGAATCCTGATCTCGCTACGGCAAATAATGAGCTTGAAATAGCCGAGCGAGGCTGGCAGCATCGCGGCATTGTCTGGCTGCCAAGTCAAATGGTATTGGCTGATGACAGTATTCCGAAAAACTGGCAGGTCACTTCAGATAGTCTCAGCGCTTGGCTGGCTAGTAAACTCGATGCTAAACAGCTGATCTTAGTGAAATCTAAACCAGTCAACGCCGACCAAAAAGCGGTATCAATTCCACTGCAAACTTTAGTTGAGGACGAATTGATTGATAGTCAATTTGTAAATTTCGCTACAGGGCAAAACTATCAAACTTGGGTATTAAATAAAGCCGATTACAGTTTTTTTGAACAGGGGTTCAGCTTGCAAAAACTTAAAGAAATCGGCCAGTTAGTTAATACTACGGCTCAATAAAGGTCGCTATGTCTATGGACACTACCTTTGACTCACGATGTTATCCAGTAAAATTTATATTAATCAAGAAGTAGAAGATAAGTTAAAAGGCAAACGGTCATATTTAGTTTCTGGGCAATGATGCTCATAGTTATTTTAGACAAATTTTGCTTTCTCGAAGCGTCCAAAATGGCAACATGATGGTTGGTAAAATCAACAAGTTAAGAATAGTTGAAGTGACCAATCCACCCACAATAATGGTGGCCATTGGGCCTTCAATTTCTCGTCCAGGCTGACCGCTGCCGATGGCGAGCGGTAATAAACCAAGCGCCGTCACTAATGCCGTCATTAAAATTGAGGGCAGCCGTTCAGATGCGCCACGTACGCAGGTTTCTACCCCCCAAATACAGCTTTCTTTATCTATTAAGTGTTGATAGTGCGATACCATCATGATGGAATTGCGTAGTGTGATGCCAAACAAGGTGACAAAGCCGACCATTGAACCTAGCGAAATCCAGCCACCGGTAAATAAGGCGGCAAGCACACCGCCAATCAAGGCGAATGGTAAGTTGGCAAAGGTGAGTAGTAGGTTTCGTAAACGGCCAAACGCAATATAGAGCATTAGAAATACGGCGACCCCCGCTAAAAATGATTGCAAAATGAGTGCTTCCCGTGATTTTTCGTTAGCTTCAGCTGCGCCTGTGAACTCCAAATATGCGCCTTGTGATAGGGCGATATTATTCTTTATTTTACTTTTAAGCTCATTGGTAAAGGCATTGATATCGCGTCCGACAACGTTGGCGGTAACGGTTTGAATGCGTTTGGCACCAGCGTGGAGTATTTTTGAGCGACCATTTTCTTGCACAATATCTGCTACGTCACTTAATCGTAACAACTTACCTTCTGGATTAAATAGTGGTAAGTTGCCCACATCTTGCACGTCGTCACGCGCTTTAGCGTCAAGCACTACACTCACGCCTATCACGCGGCTACCTTGATAGACTTGTGTGATAGGCACACTTTCATAGGCAACGCGGATATTATCTAGAACGTCGGTGGGCTGTAAACCCCACTGAGCGAGTTTTTCTGGACGTAGTCGTACGACCAATTGCGGCGTTCCTGGCGGCGATTGCACGAATACGTCTGACGCTCCTTTGATGCCACTAACGACGCTTGCAATGGCTTGTGCGTCACGGTCTAGCGCGTCTAAATCGTTGCCATAGATGTTGATGACGGTTGAAGCTGCGTAGCCTGAAATCGTTTCTTCAATACGCTCAGTTAAGAAGGTATTGATAGCGAAGTTAACGCCGACAAACCCAGGTTTGGCTTTGCCGTCATGATCATCGGCTTTACCGGCTAACTCTTCTCTAATGCTATTTAGAATACGGCGCTGTTCTTCACCTGAAACGTCGCCGACTTCAATTTCAAACTCGCTGTAATGCGTGCCAAATGTATCGGCTCCGTTTGGCGCGCGACCGACCCATTGCGTTACAGACTTAACACCCTTGATGTTACGAATCACTGCCGATACTTTTTTGCCAATAGATAGCGAAGCTTGCTCGGAAGTGCCCGGCACAGCGGTCATGTGCATAATATAATGGCCCTCATGCAGTGCAGGGATGAACTGGTTTTTGAATAAAGGCAGAATGCCAAGCCCAAGTGCAATGAATATAAAGCTAGTCAGCATCACGGTTTTGTATTGCTTTTCTATGCGATACAGTACGTTAACGTACCATTTTTTAATGATGCGTATCATGGGCGGGTCTTCCGCATCTAGTTTGGCATTGCCTAGCAAAAAATAACACAGGGCCGGGGTGAGGGTCAGCGCGACAACTAAAGAGGCCATGATCGCGGCAATATAGGCAAAACCCAGTGGTGCGAATAGCTTGCCTGCCACACCACCTAAAGTAAGGAGTGGCATAAATACCAGTACCACGATGATAGTGGCATATACCACTGAACTGCGGACTTCCATTGAGGCATCAAATACCACGCGATGCGTAGGCAATGGCTGCGTTAGTAATCGGTTTTCGCGTAATCGTCTAAAAATATTTTCGGTATCAATAATCGCATCGTCGACCACTTCACCAAGCGCAATTGCTAGGCCGCCCAGTACCATGATGTTAAGGCCTATTTTAAAGTAACTCATCACCACGATTGCCGTGAGTAATGAGAGCGGGATGGCTGTCGCTGAAATAAATGCTGTACGGGCATTGAATAGGAATAAGAACAACACGGTAATGACTAGGATTGAGCCGATTAAAATATCGGTACGTACCCCTTTAATAGCTACTTCAATGAAATTAGCCGGTCTGAATAAGCCTTCATGTAACACCACTTTTTCTTCTGCCAAGCTAGGTTTCAGTTCTTGTAATGCACTTTCAATCGCCAGTGTAACGGCATGGGTATTGGCACCTAGCTGACCTTGTATCGAGAGATACACACCAGTTTCTTCATTAATGGCTGCAGCGCTAATGGAAGGGGCTGCGTCTTCAACCACCTTGCCTATATCGCCTAGCCTGATGGTTTGTCCGTTTTTATGAAGCAAGGTGGCAAGGGCCAGTTTTTGCGGGGTGGTAGATTGGCCTTCGGTAGTGATGACGATGCGTTGATTTTTATTTTCAAAAAAGCCGCTGCCACGCACGCCAGTAGCCTTTTTGACAGCATCTTCAATTTGTGTGAGCGAAATGCCATAGCGCACCATTTTTTCAGGGTCTACTTGAATCTGAAGCTGCCGCACTTTGCCGCCAAATACATTGACATCTGCCACGCCAGGAATGGCGAGCAAATGTGGCACGATGGTCCAATCCACAATCGTGCGTAATTCGGTCAGGCTGCGGGTTTTTGAGGTTAAGCCTATGCCTAACACCGTGCTGGCGGAAGAGGTAAGGGGCGTGATGTTAGGTGTAATGCCCTGTGGTAATTGATTGTTGAGCGTGGCTAAGCGTTCTGCAACGACTTGTCGATTGCGATAAATGTCGGTGTTCTCATCAAAAACCACCGTCACGATCGACAAGCCCGGAATAGACTGCGAACGCATGCTTTCTATGCCGACAGTGCCAGCAATGCTGGTTTCAATCGGTTGGCTGACTAAACTTTCTACCAGTTCGGCGGATAAGCCTGGCGATTCAGTCTGGATGATGATTTGTGTGGGTGAAAACTCAGGAAAAACATCTAAGTTGCTATGTGTTAGGCTGTAAATGCCATATAGCACCACTAGGCAGGCTAGCCCAATAATCACGCCGCTGAAGCGTATGGAAAAGCGGACTAAAGCTGACATCATGACGCTTTAATCCTGATTTTCGTTAGTGATTTGAGATTTGAATTCTTCTGACAGCAATAATTGCGCACCACTGGTTACAACAGCATCATTAGGTTTCAGATTGCCTTTATAAAACCAACCATTATCAATCTCAATATCGGCACTAATTGGCAGCCGGCTAAATTGATCATCGCCAATTTTACGATACACCCACGGTTTTCCGCCATACCAAACAACAGCGGTATTTGGAATAATTACGCCACTTACACTGCGTTTTGGTTCTGCACTCTCGGCTTGACTGATCTTAACTTGCATACCGGCACGCAAGTCTGTGGTTTTGGCATGATAAAAATAGGTTTTACCTTGAATGGTTGAGTTGCCGATGGGTGCGCGTGAAATATACAGCGCATTGATGGAGCGGGTAGCAGCAATAGGTGCGATAGTTATGCTGCTATTGGCTGCTGGTTCTGCTATATCAAATGGCAATGTAATTTGGATCAGCGCTTCTTGATAATCAATCAAGTTTTGTAACAATACACTTGCATTTTTATCAGTGGCTAGTTTGGTGAGTGCCTCACCCCAAGCCTGTCGCATGCTGTCCGCTATATTTTTAGCGTTTGATTCGGCAGCAGATACTTTTGCCTCATCCGCTTTTATGTCCGCAAGTGCCGTTGCTACCACTTTATCTGATACATTTTTATCGTCCAGATTAAGCTCATGCAGGCGGTTGTATTCATTTTTATTGTGTATTAGTGTGGTACGCAATACCTCAGCTTCGGCTTTTGCCGCTAGATAGCGTGTGCGAAGCTCTATCAAATTATCAATACCCACCACATTGCCATAACTGCTCACCGTTGCCGGATGCGAGCTGGCTTTGAGGGGGCTGGTTTTAATCTCGCTTTGCGCTTGTGTTGCAGCGCTGACAGTGATAACGGCTGTTCCTGCTTTGTTGCTAACGTGATTTGGCACTACAATTTTATCTTCAGATTCTTGGGTTGAGGCTTCGTACTCATCTTTGCCATAAAATACCAATACCCAAAACAGTATCACGATCAAAAATGCTTGTAAGCCGATGATGATGGCTAGTTTACGGTTCATTTTTTCTTCCATCCCCATTGCATTTTAGAATTGACATAATTTTGGAATTGACATGTTCTGATTAACCTAGTTTAATCGGCTGATTTGTTGAAGCTTAAATCTTCAATGTTAGAATTAAATTTTGTCTTTGATAGCGGTTGCTGTAAGGTGTTTTCTAGTTGATTCAGTGATGTAATGAGTTGAAAATTTGCTAAGGCTACATTTTTTTCTGCCGCATTATCTTCTAGCTTGGCATACGCTAATTCCAGCCGGTCGATCTCACCTGTTGCAAATTTTCGTTGCATGCGTTGTGTGTTGCGTTGTTGTTGTTTAAACAATTCTTGCTGATTAACCAGTGTTTGTTTGGCTTGTGATAGCTCGGCATTAGCAATATTTGCTTCTGAGATTACTTTGGCCTGCAAGACTTCAAACTGCGCTGCTTCTACTGCACGTAACTGTGTTGCTTCTGCAATGGCAACTTTGTTTTTGTTGAGGAATGTGAGCAAACCTGATAAACCTAGCGACCAGATTCTATCGCCAAACTCATAGGCGTAACCTGGGTTAATGACAAGGTCTGGATATTGCTTGGCTATTTCCAGCTTTAATTTAGCTTCAGCCGCCGCGTATCGCTCCAGTGCTATTCGTAGATCTAAACGGTTTAAGAGGGCGGTTGTTTGTAAATCAGCCGGCATGACTGGATTCTGTTGCGCCGATTGATTTAACGGCTCGCTCAATAAGTTCATCGTTTCCACTTTAGAGAATGGTAAGCCCAAATTACTCGCCAGTTTTGACATTAAAACTAATTTACTTTGCTGCCTGGCATTCAGCTCTGTGGTCGCTGTTTGAAGCTGTAGGTTTGCGGAACTCAATTCAACATTGGAGGCGACACCTAAACTCACGCGTTTTTGATAAATGGCCACGACTTCTTGCCGACGTGATACTTCATCTAACAGTAATTTGATTTGTTGCTGGTTAAATTGATATTCACCGAGCGATTGCACAACCTGATTACGCAACTGCCATGCCGTTTGCGCAATTTCAAGCTTGGCTGCTTGCGATAAATGACGGGCATTTTCAATGCGTATATTACGTTTATTCGCGGTTTCAATTGAGATGTCGATGCTTAACCCAAAGGCAAATGGACTGATATCCTGATTGGCGCGATTGCTGTGTGCAAACCTGCCATTGGCAGAAGGTGCAGTTCTTTCTGCAGCAGTAAGCTCAGCTGATTCAGCAGCACGCCACTGTGCCCGTGCAACATCTAAACTTGGGTGGAAGAACAGCGCACAGTAAGTCAGCTCATCCATACCCCATTGCTGCAGTGGTAAATGGTCCGCGGTGTAGCCATTGTTGAGTAAGTATTGATGAAACTGCTCACCTGCCGGATCTTTACGTTCAAATTTTGCGGCATTCGCTACAGGGTTAATTGCTTTTGATGCGTATTGCTGAAAGCTGCAGGCAGCTAAAAGAGTAGATAGAAAAGCGGCTAAAGCCGCTATATAGATTGTTTTTGGCGTTGGTCTAGTGCGCTTGATCAAAACAGTGGCTAGTTAATTAATATTGATTAATTTTCAGCTGTTAATCATAGTCGTTAAGCTTATTGAATAATTTCGGCGTGTACAGCACTCAATGCATCTTGCAATGTTTCTTCGGGTAAGCTGTTGATGGAGGTGGCCAGTAAGTCTGCTGCCTCTACGGTAGTGATAGGCAAGTCATGGCTATCCATCTCGGCGATGAGACCAGTGGCTGCACCAGTGACTCTTAATAAAGCTTGGCGCTCGCGCATTAAAAGTTCTAGCTCAGTGCGTAGCATATTGATTTCGTTTTGATTAATGTTGTTTTGCATATTGTTCAGCTTTATGTATTTAGTATATTCGTTACTATTCTCGCACAATCATTGCCTGCTCGGCTATATATTCGGGTGCATAAATCAATAGTGTTTATACTTCAAATTATATTACTAGATGATTAGCATAAGTATTGAATCTGTCTTAAATATTCCACTATGAATAAATATAAGCTTTTTTGTTTTAACTCTTTTCTTACGGCCATAAGTTGGCTACAATAGCGCCTTGTTTGAAACGGCTGTATTTTTATAGGCCGTATACTACCTGCGAGAGTGGCGGAATTGGTAGACGCACTGGATTTAGGTTCCAGCGCTGTAAGGCGTGAGAGTTCGAGTCTCTCCTTTCGCACCA
>DIZU01000202.1:0-2946 GCA_002429455.1 Methylotenera sp. UBA6020
TCGCCATCTTTAAGTTTGATAAACAGCTCATCCCCATTAAATTTCAAATCTTTTGGTGCGACTCCCATTTAATTCTCCTAATCAGGTTATTAATAACATTTGTTTAATGACGAATCAGATTGCTTTTTGCTACTTAATTATTACGCTTCATTCAAGTTTGAATTGTTTGAAAATTACTGAAGCATTGACCCCGCCAAACCCCAAACCCATTAGATAAAGCATATTCAATCTTTTTGGGCAGTGGATTTTTACCCACAATCAAGAGTCCATTTGCTCGTTCATCCGCTTGCGTTAGATTGATTGTGGGGCGGACAACATTGATCTTGAATAGCCATAATTGTAAATATTGCTTCAAGCCCACCAGCCGCGCCAAGCAGATGGCCAGTTGAAGATTTAGTCGCACTTATAGCAAGTTTGGAATTTTGAGTGCCAAAAACACGTTTAATTGCTGCCAATTCGCCCGCATCACCTACTGGTGTAGATGTGGCGTGTGCATTGATATGGTCTATCGCTTCAGGATTTAACCCAGCTTGATTCAGTGCTATCGACATCGCTCTCGCTGCACCTGAGCCATCTTCTGGGCTTGATGTAATATGGTAGGCATCTGATGTTGTTCCGTAGCCAACTAACTCTGCCAATGGAGTAGCGCCTCTAGCCATAGCGTGGTCATAGGATTCGATAACCAATATGCCGGCGCCTTCTCCCATTACAAAACCGTCACGCCCAATATCAAAGGGTCTTGAGGCTAATTCAGGTGAATCTGAATAAATTTGTACTGAGTGCTTTAGCAGCAGCAAATCCGCCTAGACTTACTTTGTCAATACAAGCCTCTGCACCACCGCAAATAGCAACATCGGCTTCATCTGACTGTATTAGTCTGGCAGCGTCGCCAATTGCTTGAACACCTGCTGCACATGCGGTTACAGGCGCTCCAAGTGGCCCCTTAAATTGATGTTTAAGTGCTACCTGACCCGCAGCAAGATTGACTAGAAATGATGGAATAGTAAAAGGTGATAACCTATCAACGCCCTCATGCTCGCCTTTACGAACAGCATTAGCTATCGCGGGGAAACCTCCTATGCCGGAGGCAATAATGGTGGCGGTGCGCTCGCTTTGTGTTTCATTTTGAGGCTGCCAGCCTGCTTGATTGATGGCCTCTTCAGATGCAATCAACGCAAATTGTATAAACCTATCTATTCTGCGCAGTTCCTTCTGGCTGATGGTTTTCAATAAATCGACGCCAAAGATAGGATCATCTTCGTTGGATTTTATCCAGCCTGCAAATTTAACAGGGCTGCCTTCCGCCAATGTATCGGGTAATTTTGAAATACCAGACTTACCTTCTAGCAGATGTTTCCATGCTAATGGAACGCCAGTCCCAAGCGGACTTACAGCACCCATGCCTGTGATAACAATTCTTTTCATATGATTACCCTTTTAACTTGTACCATTTCGGTTTATGAGTATTTAATCTGAATCAATTCGATACTTCTTTATTGTTATATCATTTGATCTCATATTGTTTTCCTATACTCTTTAATGCTTAGTTAGTATGTGTATTGGCTATGCTTAAGGCGTTTGAAGATTGCGAAGTCACATTGCTCTCTTCCCAGCCATCTCCCAGAGCCTTAAATGCTGCTACAGCTGATCGCGCTGATTCGGTTTGCGCTTGAGCTTTTGCATCAGAAGTTCTCAATAGATTTTCATCTGCGTGCAACACCTCAATCAAGCTGACCACGCCTTTTTGATAAGCAGTGAAGGATGAATTTCGCGCTTGGCTAAGCGACTGCTCACCTTGCAACAAGGCTTCTGTCTGCTCTTCACGTTTGACTAAAGCAGAGATGGCGTTCTCAACATCTTCAGTCGCACGTAGTGCTGCTTGTCGATATGCGGCCAAACCTTCGGCCTCCTGACCTTTTGCTTGATCGATCTGTGCATTAATGCGCCCAAAATCAAAAAGGCGCCAGCGCAAGCCCACCACTCCAGCTGCTTGATTTGCGGCACTGCTGAATAGATTTCCTCCCGATATTGCTGTCGCACTACCAATCAACAGACTCAGTGCGAGCTTTGGATAATATTCAGAAATTGCTACACCAATTTTTGCATTGGCTGCCGCTAACCGACGTTCCGCCACTATCAGATCGGGTCTACGACGCAGCAAATCTGCAGGGGAGCCCATTGAGGATATTTGAGGAGCAACAGGAATCGGGCCGACTTTGCCAAGTTCAGTTCTATAGGTGCCCGG
Source organism: Methylotenera sp. UBA6020 (assembly GCA_002429455.1). Lineage (GTDB taxonomy): Bacteria > Pseudomonadota > Gammaproteobacteria > Burkholderiales > Methylophilaceae > Methylotenera. Next base: position 2,246 of record DIZU01000202.1, read on the forward strand.
TGCAACGCCGAGCATCACATCCAAGGCATTCATGGATGCATCGAGTCCAGCTTCTAGTACTGGAATAGTTGCTTTTACTTGAGCAATAGCGCCTTCCGCTTGCTGCACTTGTAGTCTAGGAGCAAGGCCTTTGGAATACAGCATATTCACTTTTGAGAAAAGTTGCTGCTGCGTTTCCAGTTGTTGTCTCGCTATGCCTAGGCGAGATTGTAAGCCACGAATGGTGATATAAAAGTCTGCTGTTTGTGCTGCGACGGCCAGGCGAGTTGCGGTTGCTCCAGCCTCTGCAGCTTGATATTCTGCTAACGCAGCTTCTTTCTCACGACGCAATCCACCAAATACATCCAATTCCCAACCTGCACTCAAGTTAGCCTCGTAAAGACTCCCATTCCTGTCATAGTCAGGAACAGCATTAAGTAATTGTCCTATAGGAGTTTCAAGCGACTGATGGTTTTTTGTAGCTTGAGCACTAATATTGCCTGAAGGTAGTAACGCTGCACGCGCAGCCCCAAGTCCAGACCGAGCTTGTGCGATGCGTGCTGAAGCCTGCGCTATATCCAAGTTTTGTTCTAACGCCAATAACACGTAACGACTTAATTGCGGATCGCCGAATCCATCCCACCAAGTAGCAAGCTTCGCGTTAGATATAGCATTACGCTTTTCTAATTGAACCTGACCAAGATAATGATCTGGTAATGAAA
>DIZU01000202.1:3164-9682 GCA_002429455.1 Methylotenera sp. UBA6020
AAAAACATGGCAATCCTTGAACTTGTTTAACTTAATAGGTGACTATAGTACGATATGGTCACTATTTGTCAATACCCACAAGTGAATGTTATGCTATGAACATGATTAAAAAACTACAACCCATCCCCAGAGGCCCTTCTGAACACACCGTTCGAGATCAAATTGTTGAGGCTGCTGCTGAGTATTTCAGCCGCTACGGCTATACAAAAACAACCGTTTCCGATCTGGCTAAAGAAATTGGTTTTTCTAAAGCTTATATTTATAAATTCTTTGCGACAAAGCAAGAAATTGGAGAGGTAATCTGTTCCAATACTTTGAATGCAATATTGAACGCTATTAATGAAGGAATGGTGGATGCACCCACAGCTTCAGAGCGGTTTAGGCGTATGTTCAAGGCCGCTGTAGAAGCAAGTGCTCAACTTTTTTTCGAGGATCGAAAGCTCTATGACATCGCAGCTTCAGCTGCGAGTGAGCAATGGCAATCTTGTATTATTTATCAGGATGAAATCAAAAAAATAATTTTGGAGATTATTCGTGAAGGGCGTGAAACAGGCGAATTTGAACGGAAGACCCCAATCGATGAGACCGTAAATGCAATCTATTTTGTAATGCAACCTTATTCCAACCCTTTATTGCTACAACACAATCTTAATCTCGTTGAGCAGGCTCCTATGATTCTTTCTAATTTGATACTGAGAAGCCTAGCTCCATAAAATACTTACAAAAAATATCTAGTGACTATTGACTTAATTAGTCACTATATGGAAAATACAGGTTCTCATTTTCGAGGGGAACTTCATGCATCATCGTAAACTTACCTCAGCTATCGTTATTGGCTTATTTCCACTGGCATTAATTGCGTGCAGTGAAAAAACGCCGACTGACCCACGCACCCAAATTCCATTGGTTAAAGCGGGAAGCGTTCAAGCTGCGTCTGATTCATCACGCTCCTTCACGGGAACAATCGCTGCCAGAGTTCAAAGTGATTTGGGGTTTCGTGTCCCGGGTAAAGTGCTCGAACGCTTAGTTGATACAGGCCAAATCGTCAAACGTGGTCAGCCACTCATGCGCATCGACCCTATCGATCTGCAATTGACAGCGCATGCGCAACATGAGGCCGTGATGGCGGCAAAGGCCCGTGCTGATCAAACAGCAGAGGAAGAAATTAGACATCGTGGTCTTGTGGAAGCAGGGGCTATATCAGCTTCTACTTATGATCAAATCAAAGCGGCAGCGGATTCAGCCAATGCACAACTCAAAGCAGCTCAAGCTCAAGCTGATGTGGCAAAAAATGCATCTGGCTATGCAGTCTTACTCGCGGATGCGGATGGTGTGGTCATGGATACGCTGGCTGAACCAGGTCAAGTCGTTAACGCTGGTCAAACGGTCATGCGCATAGCACATTCTGGAAAGCGCGAAGCTATCGTACATCTACCGGAAACCTTGCGCCCTTCGTTAGGTTCTATTGCTCAGGCCAGTCTTTTCGGCAAGGAAAATCTAACCGTGCCTGCAAAGCTGAGGCAACTTTCGGAGTCTGCAGATGGGGTGTCGCGTACCTTTGAAGCAAGGTATGTATTGGATCAAGCATTAGCTAATGCTCCTCTTGGTGCGACTGTGACCATTAAGCTCAAGGAGAACGTTTCTTCCACGAAAACAGGGTTAGAAGTACCCATCGGGGCAATTTTCGATGCCGGAAAAGGTGCGGGTATTTGGGTGCTTGAAGGGCAGCCAATCCACGTTACATGGCGTCCAGTAAAAATTATGAGCATAAGTGATGATGCTGCACGTATTGAAGGCAATCTAAAGGTTCATGATCAAATTATTGCGCTAGGTGCACATCTTCTTCACGAAGGAGAAAAAGTCAGAGTCGCGGCTAATGAAATCGATCATTCAGGTCTGAACCGTGGAGAGGTAAAATGAGCGGCTTCAATCTTTCGGCCCTTGCAGTACGTGAGCGGTCAATCACCTTGTTCCTGATCATTCTGATAACGATTGCAGGTACTATCGCTTTTTTCAAAATGGGCAGAGCTGAAGATCCACCATTTACGATAAAGACAATGACTGTGATTACAGCTTGGCCAGGAGCGACGGCTCAGGAAATGCAAGACCAGGTCGCGGAGAAAATTGAAAAGCGTATGCAAGAGTTGCGCTGGTACGACCGCTCGGAAACTTTCACTAGGCCCGGCCTGGCTTTTACCACGGTTACCCTGCTCGACAGTACACCACCATCAGAAGTTAAAGAAGAGTTTTATCAGGCGCGAAAGAAAATAGGCGACGAATCAAAAAATCTACCGGCTGGAGTCATCGGCCCGATGGTGAATGACGAATATGCAGACGTTACCTTTGCTCTGTATGCATTAAAAGCAAAAGGAGAACCACAAAGATTATTGGTTCGAGACGCTGAAAAAATGCGTCAGCGTCTATTGCACGTAGCCGGCGTGAAGAAAGTGAACATCATTGGTGAGCAACCAGAGCGTATATACGTAGCTTTTTCTCATGACCGCCTTGCCACCCTTGGAGTCTCACCGCAGGAAATTTTTTATGCGCTAAATAACCAGAATGCATTATCACCGGCAGGCTCAATCGACACCAAAGGTACAAAAGTATTTATTCGAATCGAAGGCGCTTTCGACCAACTGCAAAAAATTCGTGATACGCCAATATCTGCTCAAGGTAGGACACTGAAATTATCAGACATAGCTACGGTAGAACGTGGTTACGAAGACCCCTCGACATTTTTCGTCCGCAACAATGGCGAACCAGCTCTCCTGCTGGGTATCGTAATGCGTGATGGGTGGAACGGCCTCGATTTAGGAAAGTCGTTAGATGCTGAAGTCGCTTCAATCAGTAGCGACTTGCCATTAGGTATGGGTTTGACCAAAGTGACCGACCAAGCGGTGAACATCGATTTATCGGTCGATGAGTTCATGGTTAAGTTCTTTGTGGCGCTTCTCGTGGTCATGCTGGTAAGTTTCTTAAGTATGGGCTGGCGTGTTGGTCTTGTAGTTGCCGCCGCCGTACCACTGACGCTGGCCATTGTATTTGTCGTCATGGCAGCTACTGGCAAAAATTTTGACCGTATCACATTGGGTTCGCTGATATTGGCACTTGGACTACTGGTTGACGACGCCATCATCGCCATCGAAACAATGGTGGTAAAAATGGAAGAAGGTTACGACCGCATCGCTGCATCTGCTTATGCCTGGAGCCACACAGCAGCCCCGATGTTGTCTGGCACCCTCGTCACTGCAATCGGCTTTATGCCTAATGGCTTTGCCCGTTCGACAGCCGGCGAATACACCAGCAATATGTTTTGGGTGGTGGGTACTGCCCTGATTGCATCCTGGATCGTCGCCGTAGTATTCACGCCTTATTTAGGTGTAAAGATGCTCCCGGACCTCTAGAAGATCGAAGGTGGTCACGAAGCGATCTATAGCACGCCGAATTACAACCGTTTTCGCTTGCTACTGGGACGAGTAATTAATCATAAATGGATCGTTACTGCTATTGTTATAGGCACTTTTGTTGTGGCTATCCTCGGTATGGGGTTAGTCAAGAAGCAGTTTTTCCCTACTTCAGACCGTCCTGAGGTTTTGGTAGAGGTTCAAATGCCTTACGGAACTTCCATAGCGCAAACTAGTGTTGCCAGTGCTAAGCTTGAAGCATGGCTGGCAAAACAAAAGGAAGCGAAGATTGTGACGTCTTATATTGGCCAAGGTGCTCCACGTTTCTACTTAGCCATGTCGCCCGAACTACCTGATCCATCATTTGCGAAGCTCGTAGTGCGGACAGACAATCAAGAGGAACGCGAGGTTCTGAAGTTAAGACTGCGTCAGGCCATCGCTGATGGATTGGCTCCGGAAGCCCGCGTACGTGTTACACAACTGGTATTCGGACCGTATTCGCCCTATCCTGTGGCTTTCCGAGTTGCTGGGGAAGACCCCGAAAAATTGCGCACAATAGCCACAGAAGTACGGCAAGTGATGGACGCAAGTCCGATGATGCGAACCGTCAATGCCGATTGGGATGCACGGGTCCCAGTTTTGCATTTTACTCTTAAGCAGGACCGGCTTGAGGCTGTAGGACTCACTTCCAACAGTGTTGCACAGCAACTTCAGTTTCTGCTAAGCGGCGTGCCCGTCACCGAAGTTCGTGAGGATATTCGCTCGGTACAGGTTGTTGGTCGGGCAGCAGGAAACATGCGCCTAGATCCTGAGAAAATATCCGGTTTTACATTAATCGGTTCAGCAGGGCAACGTGTTCCTTTGTCACAGATTGGTTTCGTTGATATCCGTATGGAAGAACCCACTCTCCGTCGGCGCGACCGCACCCCGACGATTACCGTACGCGGTGATATTGCTGATGACTTACAGCCGCCGGAGGTATCGGCCGCAATCCTGAAACAATTGGAGCCCATTATCGCCAAACTTCCAGCTAGCTACCGGATCGAAGAGGCAGGTGCTACGGAGGAATCAGGTAAGGCTACCAATGCACTATTGCCTCTGTTCCCGATCATGATTGCGCTGACGTTGCTAATCATAATCCTCCAAGTGCGCTCGATATCGTCCATGGTCATGGTATTTGCAACTAGTCCATTAGGCTTGATCGGCGTGGTTCCAACCTTGCTATTGTTCCAGCAACCCTTTGGTATCAATGCTTTGGTTGGTTTGATCTCCCTGTCTGGTATCTTAATGCGCAATACGCTGATCCTCATTGGGCAAATCGAGCATAACCTGAAGGAAGGATTGAGTCCTTTCGATGCGGTAGTTGAAGCTACTGTCCAACGTGCCCGGCCGGTTATCCTTACCGCTTTGGCTGCGATTCTGGCGTTTATTCCGCTCACTCATTCAGTATTTTGGGGAACGTTGGCATATACCCTGATTGGCGGCACTTTTGCAGGCACAATATTGACACTTGTGTTTCTTCCGTCGATGTATGCCATCTGGTTCAAAATCAGGCATCCGGGGAATGCAACCGAGAGAATCTCAACTGCATCAGGTACCACTTCTTGACCTACAGATAGCTAATAGCGTCTTGCACTTCTAGCACTCTTATTCCAAGGAGTGCTCGAACAAAGAGGGGTGATGAGGCGATGGCCACTTCCATCAATCTGATGCTCTGCCATCGTGAGAGCGAACCACTGGTGTTTACCACCAGATTGTTATAGTCAACTTTTAATTAATTATTCGAATGTCCGCTTTGGGCGGTGGATTCAACTGATCAACGCAACACTTTATCTTTATAATATGAATAAAGGATGGAGTGTGGGATATGGCATACAGAACCCGAATAAAGTACTCAGCCGAACAGAAATCAGAGATGTGGGCGCTGGCAACGCGGTGAATCTCTCAATGCGATAGGACGTATCTTTGACAGGCCTTCATCTTCGATCTTTAATCAGCTGGCACCTACAGGCGGCATCCGTCCACCCATTCAGCAACGATCAAGGTTAGCTCTCACGCTCTCAGAACGTGAAGAGATATCAAGAGGATTAGCTACTCAGCAGTCCTTACGCACCATAGCCAAACAACTGGGGAGTGCACCTTCAACGATAAGCCGTGAAACTAATCGCAATCTTGGCTATGATGATTATCGAGCAACACAGGTTGATCTGGCGGCTTGGGATAAAGCCCGCCGCCCTAAGCTCTGTAACTCGCTTGCAATCTAACATTGAGTCGGATAGTCGCAGCCAAGCTGCAATAGAATTGGTCGCCGGAACAAATCTCCGGATGACTCAAAAAGGAACATCCAGAAGAAGCGCACAATCAGGTGCCACACGAGACCATCTACCGCAGTTTGTTTATACATGCCTGTGGTGTCCTTAAAAAGGAACTGCAACAGTACCTGAGGACGCAGCGCGCCATACGTCGCTCCAAGCATGCGACTATGAAACAGAGCGGGCTTGGTCAGATTACCAATATGGTATCGATACATGAGCGACCAGCCTCTGTTGAAGATCGTGCTATTCCAGGGCATTGGGAAGGTGATTTGATCGCAGGCTCCAAGAATAGCTATATCGCGACACTGGTAGAACGTCATTCGCGGTATGTCATGTTAGTAAAAGTCAAGAACAAAGACACTGAGAGCGTGGTATCAGCACTGATCAAACAATCAAAGAAGTTACCTGTTGAGTTATGCAAATCTCTGACTTGAGATAGAGGTAAGGAACTGGCCGATCATCAGCGTTTTAAATTGCATACCAATGTCGATGTATACTTCTTCGACCCATGTAGTCCCTGGCAACATGGTAGTAATGAAAACGCCAACCGTTTGCTGCGGCAGTATTTACCAAGAGGCACTGACTTATCCGTGCACTCTCAGGCAAAATTAAATGCGATAGCGCGTCAGTTGAATGAACGACCAAGAAAAACATTAAAATATGAAACACCAGCAACAAGATATAACGCATGTGTTGCATCAACCAGTTGAATCAACCGCTAAAAGCTAACAATGACCTCCTTGCGGCGTCATTTTCTGCTGAACAAGCCGCCTTTATTTATTTGATCTGAGCTTTAGTT
>DIZU01000202.1:9756-10962 GCA_002429455.1 Methylotenera sp. UBA6020
TTATTTGATCTGAGCTTTAGTCTTCTGGCACTGCTTTCCTGAGAATGCCGCTTCAAGTGCATCCAGAAAAGCGCGTGTGCGGGCTGGCATCAACCGACGGCCGGGAAACACCGCCCATGCTGTAACGGTGGGTAGCTCCCAGTCACCCAACACTTGAACCAACTCCCCGCTTTTCACATACAGTTCGGCAAAATAATCCCCCAGGATGGTGATACCGGAGCCTGACAGCGCCAGACGAACCAAAAATGCCGGCGAATTAGCCGTGGCGCGACTCGGCGGGATACCATGCCAGCGTTCTTCAGCGCGCTTTAAAACCCAGGGTACGGGCTCGCCATTGCGGGCAAGCAAGTGCAATGCCTCATGCTCCATCAATGCCTCTGGCTCAGAAGGCACACCTCGGCGCGCAAGGTAGTCAGGGGAAGCGTACATTCCGACTGAAAACACAGCCACGCGTTTCGCGGCTAGTGAGGCATCATCTGGCAAATCGCCAATACGAATCGCCAGATCGAAATTTTCGCCGATCAAATCTACCCGACGTGGAGAGATATCCACTTCCAAAGAAATAGCCGGGTACTTAGCGATAAATTCCGCAATCAATGGCCCTAGCACCTCGTTGGCAAAATCTCCTGGCATGGATATGCGCAAGCGGCCACTAGGTTCGGCCTGGCGGTGTTGGGTGAGTGCAAGCGTGGCTTCAACCTCAGTAGTGACCTGATGCGCGTGTGACAACACCGCATTACCAAAATCGGTCACAGTCAGTTTGCGTGTCGTGCGTAACAATAGCCGCTCGCCTAACTGTGACTCTAGTGCTGCCATACGTCTAGACAAAGTCGATTTCGGCATCTTCAGATGCTCGGCTGCACGGCTGAAGCTGCCCTCATCGACCACGCGGGCGAATAGTAATAAGTCGTTCGGCTCTAGTTTCATAATCACCTCTGTTCCATTAATGGAACAATTATATCCATTTTAATGGCTTACGCATTACTTTTGAAACATATACAGTGTCTCCATCGCAATCACAACAGAAAAGGACATCACCATGAATATTTTACAAATTAACTCTAGCGCCCGCGCTGATGGTTCTCACTCAACCAAGTTGGCTAACGCACTTGTCGAACGTCTGAGCGCTGCACAGCCGCAAGCCAAAATCACAGTACGCGACCTTGGCCGCACACCGCACCCGGTGCTTGATGAAACTGCATTACA
>DIZU01000066.1 GCA_002429455.1 Methylotenera sp. UBA6020
GCTTATTACATTTACCCCCACTCACAGGCTTCAGGAAAGGACAGCTTTCACCCTTTTATTCTTAAGATGCAATCGCATCAATTCATCCAATAATTGCTTCCGTGCAATAAACTCAAAAGCAATACCTAAAACGGTAAAAGACCACAAAGTACTTTCTCATGTAGAAATACCCGGGCTCCACAACATCAGGAATCGTCATGGCTGAAGACAGCGATTTAGAAAAAACAGAACAGGCCTCGCCCAAGCGCTTAGAAAAAGCCCGGGAACAAGGCGATGTGCCCCGCTCCCGCGAGCTGGCTACGTGTGCCGTGCTGTTCACTGCCGGCGTGAGTATGCTGATGATGGGCAGCCAGCTTAGTCAAGCATTAAAGAGCTCCATGAGCGCAGGCTTGCACTTTGACCGCAGCGTGGCTTTTGACCCTATCGTTTTATTGATGAAAACCGCAGACACGATCTATAGCCTACTTTTAGCATTTGCACCATTTGCACTGATATTACTGATTGTGGCGATTGCCTCGCCTATCTTGATTGGCGGCTGGGTATTCAGCGGTAACGCGCTTGCACCACAGTTTGGCCGCCTCAACCCGCTGACAGGTCTAGGGAATCTATTTTCCAAGAATTCCGCTGTCGAACTCATTAAATCCATCGCAAAGACCATCCTAGTGGCAACCGTGGCCTATATTGTAATTTCACATGATATGGACCCCATCCTGTCTCTTTCATTGCTGCCGTTAAAAACCGGCATCTCGCAAGTGAATGATCTATTGCTCATGGGTTTCCTGTCGATTGTTAGCGCCCTGGTTTTTATTGCGGCCATAGACGTGCCCTATCAGCTCTACCACTACGCCGACAAGTTAAAAATGACCAAGGAAGAAGTCCGCCAGGAATCCAAAGAGTCCGAAGGCAACCCTGAAATCAAAGCCAGAATCCGTCAACAGCAGCGTGAAATGGCTAGGCGCAGGATGATGTCGGAGATACCCAAGGCTGATGTGGTAATTACCAACCCGACACACTATGCCGTTGCCATTAAATATAAAGGCGAAGGCATGCGTGCGCCGGTGGTCGTGGCTAAAGGTACGGATGCCGTGGCTTTGAAAATTCGTGAAATTGCTGCTGAAAACAATGTCCTTACGATGGAGGCGCCCAAGCTGGCACGTGCGTTGTTTGCACACACTGAGTTAGGTAATGAAATCCCGGAGGCTTTGTATGCCGCGGTTGCTGAAGTGCTGGCCTATGTATTCCAGATGCGCATCTTCAAGAAAGATGGCGGCTTCCGCCCAGATGTACCTAAAGCCTTAGCTGTTCCAGAGGAGCTTGACCCGCACAGCCTGTTACCTATGCCGAGCGCCACTGATGCAGAGGTCTTCGCCTGATGAACTCACTTAAACTACCAGCCTGGATGACCAATTTTGGTAGCCGCACTATCGCGGCACCGCTGATTATCGTATTGCTGTTAGCCATGATGATACTGCCGTTGCCGGCCATCATCCTGGACGTGTTATTCAGTTTCAACATCGCGATTGCCATTCTGGTACTGCTCATCGGCTTGCAAACCACCAAGGCGCTGGATTTCATTGCATTTCCAACTGTATTGCTGATGACCACCATGTTGCGCCTGTCGCTTAACGTGGCCTCTACCCGTGTGGTATTGACTGAAGGCCATGCCGGCCCGGATGCCGCAGGCAAGGTCATTGAAGCATTTGGACACTTTCTGATTGGCGGCAACTATACCGTGGGTATCGTGGTATTCGTGATCCTGACCATCATCAACTTCACGGTCGTGACTAAAGGTGCCGGCCGGATTGCTGAAGTCGGCGCACGCTTTACGCTAGACGCCATGCCCGGCAAACAGATGGCAATCGATGCTGACCTGAATGCAGGCTTGATCGGTGAAGATGAAGCTCGCCGCCGCCGTACCGAAATCAGCCAAGAGTCAGAGTTCTACGGCGCCATGGATGGTGCCAGCAAATATGTGCGCGGGGATGCTGGTCGCCGGCATTCTGGTCATCATCATCAATGTTGTCGGCGGCTTGATCGTTGGTGTGGTGCAACATGACATGGCTTTTGCCGATGCCGTCAAAAACTACACCATGCTGGCGATTGGTGACGGCCTGGTGGCACAGATTCCTTCACTGATCATCTCAGTTGCTGCCGGTTTTGTCGTATCGCGCGTAGCCAACAATGAAGACATTGGCGGCCAACTGGTAACACAGCTATTTTCCAACTCGAAAGTTATCTATATTACTGCAGGCATTATCGGCGGCATGGGCGCCATTCCCGGCATGCCGCACTTTGCATTCCTGATGCTGGCAGCCGTGCTGGCTGGTATGGCCTACGTGGTAGGTGAGCAGAAAAAGGCTGCCGAAGCTCAACCTGCTGTGGTTGAGAATACCGAAGTGATCCCAGAAACAGAGGAAGCCAGCTGGGATGATGTAACCCCGGTCGACGTAGTCGGCCTCGAAGTCGGTTATCGTCTCATTCCATTAGTTGATAAAGCCCAGGGCGGTGACCTGCTCAAACGCATTAAAGGTTTGCGCAAGAAATTCGCCCAGGAAGTGGGGTTTTTGGCACCCACGGTGCATATCCGCGACAATCTGGAACTCAAGCCATCCAGCTACCGCATCACCCTCAAGGGTGTGGAAGTCGCCAGTGGTGAATCTCATTTTGGCCAGCACTTGGCAATCGACCCTGGCATGGTCACCGGTGCATTGCCCGGCCCGGCCACCACTGACCCGGCGTTCGGCCTGCCCGCCGTATGGGTAGACAGCAACCTACGTGATCAGGCACAAAGCATGGGCTACACCGTGGTGGACGCTGGCACCGTCATTGCCACGCATTTGAACCATATGATTTCCATGCATGCCGCCGAGCTGCTAGGCCGCCAGGAAGTACAGCAATTACTGGACCATATCAGCAAAGAGTCGCCTAAACTGGTGGAAGATCTGGTACCTAAGCTGATTTCGCTATCGGTAATTCAGAAGGTTCTGCAAAACCTATTAACAGAAGGTGTGCATATTCGTGATATGCGCACTATCGTCGAGACACTGTCGGAATATGCAACCCAGACACAAGATACCAATGACCTGACAGCACTGGCGCGTGTGCAACTTGGCCGCGCTATCGTGCAACAGCTATTTCCTACCGGCAATGAGGTCACAGTGATGACACTGGACAGCAACCTCGAACGCATGCTGATGCAGGCCATGCAAAACAACAACACAGGCTCAGCCATTGAACCGGGCATGGCAGAGACACTATCAAGACAAGCTGAAACCGCAGCAAAACAGCAAGAGCAAATGGGAATGACGCCTGTATTGCTGGTTCCAGCCCAACTGAGAGCGGCGCTCTCCAAATTTTTACGCCGTGCGATTCCACAACTTCGGGTGTTATCTCACGATGAATTACCTGATTCCAAAACCATCCGTGTTATTAGCATTATTGGAGGTCCAACATGAACATTAAACGATTTTTCGGCAAAAACTCACGTGAAGCACTAAGCATGGTGCGTCAGGCATTGGGAGATGATGCAGTCATTCTCTCCAACCGTGCAGTGGATGGCGGCAATGAGATCATGGCCCTCAAGGATGAAGACATGAAGGCTATGGTTGCCAACGAAGCAAATCAGCGCCATACGCCCGATGCTCGCCAAACACAAAACCTAGACAGTAGCGAACCGACGACCTTGCTATCGCTGCTCAACAAGAATAACAAAATGCAGACTGCAAGCTTTCATACAAAAGAGGCAGAGCCATTTAACACTGGGGCCAGCAAACATACAGAGATCAGCAAACACGCAGCGGTTGGCGAACAAGCAGGCATCAGAAAACAGCCTGCACCTACTCAACCAACATCGCCCCAAACCACTCAATCCAGCCAACAAATGGCCGAAATACTGAACGAGATGCGCAATATGCGTAGCGTGATTGAAGCACAGCTCACCACCATTTCATGGAGCAATATCCAGCAGCGTGACCCGATCAAATCACAAATCTTGAGCACACTACTCGCCGCGGGCTTCAGTGCTTCGCTATCCAGACAACTCGCCGAAAAAATGCCAACAAACCTCAATGAGGAGAAAGCAACGGCCTGGATCAAAGCCATCCTTGCCAGAAATCTGGATACCCTGGAGACAGGCTCCGGCGTGCTGGACCAAGGCGGCATTTTTGCCCTGATCGGTCCTACCGGCGTCGGTAAGACTACCACTACCGCCAAACTGGCCGCCCGCTATGTCATGAAACACGGCACACAAAAGCTGGGCTTGATTACCACCGATGCCTATCGGGTCGGCGGCCATGAACAGTTGCGGATCTACGGCAAGATTCTCGGCGTGATGGTACATGCGGTTAAAGACGAGGCTGACCTTAAAATCGCCCTCAACGAACTCAAGAACAAGCACACCATACTGATCGATACCGTTGGTGTCAGCCAGCGCGACCGCATGGTGG
>DIZU01000075.1:0-6009 GCA_002429455.1 Methylotenera sp. UBA6020
TACCATCGAATTGCTTTTTTTAGCCGAATAATCATGGCAATTTCTCCATAACATACTGTTATTGTTATAACTTATATTAATAAAACGGTGTACCTGAATATTAATTCAGCGACGTATTTAGCAAGAACTCCTGCCTTTATTATGAGGTCAGAGATTGGCTGATCTTTGAGGATCACTAAACGAGATAGCATCAAGCCCAATAAGCTCAAGACTCTAATTTGATAAATAGTTGTATTAAGACTGCACTTTCTGCATCAACAGAACGGCTATGTTAGAATGCATTATCACATCATTAAATTAGTAAGTTCATGGCAATTTCAATCAAAAACCAGCAAGATATTGCAAAAATGCGCATCGCAGGCAAGCTTGCCTCTGAAGTGCTTGATTTCATTACTCCTCACGTAGTGCATGGCGTCACCACCGAGCAGCTAGACAAGCTTTGTCACGATTATATCGTGGACGTGCAAAAGGCCATCCCGGCACCGCTGAATTATGCGCCTGATGGACATACGCCCTACCCCAAATCCATCTGCACTTCAATCAACCATCAAATTTGCCATGGTGTGCCTAGCGACAAAGCCTTAAAAAATGGCGATATCGTTAACATTGATGTGACCGTCATTAAAGATGGTTACCACGGAGATACTAGCCGCATGTTTTACGTGGGTGACCCATCAATTCAAGCCAAACGTTTATGTGAAATCACCTATCAAGCCATGTGGATAGGCATTGCTAAAGTGAAGCCAGGCGCCACATTGGGTGATATTGGCCACGCTATTCAAACTTTTGCTGAAAAAAGTGGTTACAGCGTTGTGCGTGAATTTTGTGGACATGGTATTGGCAAAGTGTTTCATGAAGAGCCGCAAGTGTTGCATTACGGCAAACCAGGCATGGGACTCAAACTCCAGGCAGGAATGATGTTCACGATTGAACCAATGATTAATGCCGGCAAACGTGATATTAGACAAATGCCGGATGGCTGGACGATAGTGACAAAAGACCGTAGCCTCTCTGCACAATGGGAGCACACTCTATTAGTGACCGATACAGGATTTGAAGTCATGACCTTGTCTAGCGGATCGCCGCCCATACCCGCTTTTGTTTAAACATCGGGATTTAATTTTGTATGAAATCTGGTTTTATAAAAGGTCCGGCAGAAACTTCTGCAACAAGTAAAGCTGACGCCAATAAAACGGACGATAGTAAAGCTGAAAAAGAGAGTATTTCTTTCTGGCGAAAGCACCTTAAAGATGGATTTTCAGCATTAAAAGCAGATTTCACGCAACACCCCAACACCACCAGGCTCTTCAAACAACACTGCAAGCTCATTGATGGCTTACTCGCTGCAATATGGACGCAAGCACATATTGATGAAAGGTGTTGTTTGATTGCGGTAGGCGGTTACGGACGTGGTGAACTATACCCACAGTCTGACATTGACTTGCTTATTTTACTGCCAGAACATTCGTCCGAGGATTTTCCATTCAATAGCAACATTGAAGCACTGATCGGTTTACTATGGGACATAGGCTTAAATGTTGGTCATAGCGTACGAAGCCTGAGTGAATGTATCGCCGAGGCGAAAAAAGACATCACAGTACAAACCAATGTAATGGAATCGCGCCTATTGATTGGCGACTCAACCCTCTACCAAAGCTTTTTAAGCAGTATTGATAGCACGATGGACGTGCCTGCTTTTTTTGTTGCGAAACTTAAAGAGCAAGACAACCGTCATGCCAAATTTAATGACACCGCCTACAATCTAGAACCCAACATCAAAGAAAGCCCCGGTGGTCTGCGCGATTTGCACATGATTGCGTGGCTAACACGCAGCTTAAATATACGCAATGGCCTGCGGGCAAACACTGGCAACACTTGGACAATACTAGAAAAACACAACGTCATCTCTGCGCTCGAAGTTCGTCAAATTCGTCATCATGAAAAAAACCTGCAATTACTACGGATACGCTTGCATTTTTTGAGTGGTCGCCGGGAAGACCGCTTGCTGTTTGATTTTCAAAATGAACTAGCCGCAACATTAGGTTACGTCAACACACCACGTAAACGCGCCAGTGAGCAGTTGATGCAAAGCTATTATCATAGCGTTAAGTTTGTGCTCTTAATGAATGAAATTTTGCTTAAACTACTACAGCAAATGCTGTCAGCCACGCCGCCTATTATTAAACCGGTGAATGCCCATTTTGAAGCGCACAATCAACTATTAGAAGCGAAAACAGCAGGCTTATTGCAACAACATCCCTCGGCTATATTAGAGGCTTTTTTATTGTTGCAACAGCACCCAGAGCTGACCGGCATGGGGGCAACATTGCTGCGTAACTTGCAGCGCGTTAAGAAATTAGTGAATCGTGATTTTCGACAAAGCCAGCAAAACAAAAAACTATTTATTGAAATATTATCCCAACCCAATGGCGTCAATCATGCATTACGTGCGATGAATCACTATGGCATTTTAGGCAGCTATATTCCGGCATTCGGTAAAATCATTGGTCAAATGCAGCACGACTTGTTTCATGTCTACACCGTAGATGAGCATATTCTCAACGTGCTAGCTAATTTACGTCGCTTTGCAAAACCTGAACTCAAACATGAATTTCCGCTTTGCAGTCAGTTATTCGCAGCATTTGATGCGCCACATTTATTGTACTTAGCTGCGTTATTTCATGACATTGCAAAAGGTCGCGGCGGTGATCACTCTACGCTAGGCACAATGGATGCAATCAGATTTTGCAAGCTGCATGGATTACCAAAAGCAGACACCGCATTGGTTGCATGGCTGGTAGCATCACATTTAAAAATGTCATCTACTGCGCAAAAGTCTGATTTATCTGACCCGAGCGTCATCGAATCATTCGCGCATTTCGTGCAGAATGAACGCAACTTAATTGCACTTTATCTGCTGACTGTTGCTGACATTCGAGGTACCAGTCCAGTAGTATGGAATGCATGGAAAGCACGGCTGCTGGAAAGCTTGTTCTATGCAACCAAACATGCACTGGCACACCAAGTACTGTATTCACAACAAGCCATTGCTGCGCGAAAGACAGAAGCTGCAGAAAAGTTAAATAAATTTGGTTTAAGTACCCACTCTTATGAGCCTTTATGGGCACAATTTGGATCCAGTTACTTCGTTCGCCATGAAAGCGATGAAATTGCATGGCATAGTCGTTTACTTACCCCACACTTGAATACCACAGAACCGATTGTTCGTGCTCGATTAAGCCCAAGTGGTGACGGCATTCAAGTGATGATTTATACCAAAGATCAAAATGATCTGTTCGCGAAAATCTGTAACTTTTTTGACCGTATGGGATACAACATCGTAGAGGCTAAAATCTATACAACAGATCATGCTTATGCGCTGAATAGTTTTATTATTTTAGATGAGTCAGGTAAATCGATTAGTTATAGTGGTTTATTGAAATTTATTGAGGTTGAGCTTGCACAAAAGATTAGCGATACCGGCCAATTAGAACCCCCGCTTCAGGGGCGCATTAGTCGCCAAGTGAAACACATGCCAATTCAAGCACAAGTCACCATTATCGAAGAAGCGGACAATAATAATCATAAATTAGAAATTATTGCCAATGACCGTCCTGGCTTACTGGCAACGCTGGCGCATAAATTTTTAATGTTGGAGATTGAATTACACAACGCAAAAATCAATACCCTAGGCAATCGTGCCGAAGACAGTTTTTTAATTTCAGCGAAAAAAGGTCAAAAGTTAGACGCGCAACGCATCCAAACGTTACGAGAAACACTTATCGCAGAAATTTAACTACCGGAATTTGATCAGTTAAATTCCAGTCAAAAATCAACCCAGTTGATAGTGCTTGCGCAGCGCTTTTTTAACGTTCCAAGTACAAGACAACCCAACTGGAAACGTCACTAGATCTCCGGCCTGAAAACTAACCGTAGCACTGCCATCATTCGGCGTAATCGTCACTTCGCCCTCAAGAATATATGCGATTTCTTGTGTGCCAAAGCTCCACGGGAATTGTGACACTTCTTTAGTCCAGATTGGCCAACGAGAAACGCCTAGCGACGCTAATTTTTCTACAGTTGGTTTTTCTACAATAATCTTACTCATATCAAAACTCCTAAAATATTGTTTAATTCAAACATTATTTACTTAAGAAGACCCAATAAAAAAGCCTTGAAAGATCAAGGCTTATTGTAAAACTTAACACTGCCGCTAAGCAATGGAATTGCTCACTTTTTAGCTGTGTTTGTAATGCTTACGTAAAGGTTGCACTACTTCCCAGTTTGTTTTCAAACCTTTAGGGAATACAACAAAGTCACCGGCTTTAATCACAACTTTTTCGCCGCCTTGTGGGGTTACATGAATTTCACCCTCTAACAAGTAAGCGCTTTCTGTCATGCCGAAATCCAATGGGAATTTAGACACTTCTTTTTCCCAGATAGACCAGCTAGATACACCTAATTGCTTTAACTTTTCTTCAGACGGGTTATGTTCTACAGTGATTTGGCTCATTTGACTTCCTAGATAGTATGGATTACAAAACAAAGCCGTTTAACATTAAACGGCAGTATAAAAATTGGCGGAAGAGGTGAGATTCGAACTCACGGTGGGCTCGCACCCACGACAGTTTTCAAGACTGTAGCATTAAACCGCTCTGCCACTCTTCCTTTTTAGATTTACTTAAATAGCTCGCATTTTTTCAAATACTTTTCGCTACTATTGGTTGTTTTCTCAACCGAAGCGGCATTATAGCAAAAGATTAGTCATTTTGAATATCCTGATTAGGAAAAAATACATCAGAATAACCAAAATCTCTTAAATCCTTGATTCGCATGGGGTATAAAATGCCATCCAGATGGTCGCACTCATGCTGCACTACGCGCGCGTGAAAGCCATTCACCAATCGATCAATTTTATTACCATACTGATCAAAACCGGTGTAATGCAAGCGAACATAGCGCGGCACTATACCACGCATACCTGGTACTGATAAACAGCCTTCCCAATCGTCTTCCATTTCAGCATTAACCGGCGTTAATACTGGATTAATCAACACGGTGTAAGGTACGAAATCGGCATCAGGGTAACGAGGATTTTGACGTTGATCCGTCTCCTTTTGACCAAAAATAATCACACGCAAACTCACGCCAATTTGCGGTGCCGCGATACCGGCACCATCCAAATGTTGCATGGTATCTTCCATGTCTTGAATCAGGGCATGCAGATCTGTTGTATCAAACTGCTTAACTGGCTCCGCTTTCAATAATAAGCATGGCTCGCCCATGCGTAATACGGTTTTAACTGCCAAGGTGCTGATCTCCGTTCTGTCTAACCAGCTGCGCAATAAGATTGCGTACTCTAACCATCGTCTGGTTCAACTGGGTAATCACTTCTTCATACTGAATACCATGCAAGCTATCGCCACGCCCTGCCGCATGATTGGCAACAGGACAAATAGCCGCATAACTAATGCCTAGTTCACGGGCAAGTGCAGCCTCTGGCATACCCGTCATGCCGACCATCGTGGCACCATCTCGTTCCAGACGATTGATTTCAGCCGCGGTTTCCAGGCGCGGGCCTTGCGTTGCAGCATAAATGCCATGGTTAATAAGCGGCTCGCCAATGCTGATGGCAGCCTGCTCCCATTTTGCACGCATATTGGGGCAATAAGGTTCAGTAAAATCAATATGCTTCACCGGCAGATCTACGCCATCATAAAAGCTGCTTTTCCGACCGGATGTAAAGTCAATAATTTGATGCGGCATGGCGATGACGCCAGGCGCCAAATCAGCGTGGATACCGCCGACTGTGGCGACAGCTGCAATTGCCGTGACGCCTTGTAAGTGTAACGCTGATATATTGGCGCGATAATTCACCGCGTGCGGCGGAATGGTATGCCCATTACCGTGGCGAGCTAAAAAAATCACTTCGCGCCCAGCTATTTCGCCAAATATAAGTGGCTGTGATGGCTCACCATAAGGAGTACGCACAATTAAACGCTTAGTAAT
>DIZU01000075.1:6327-16089 GCA_002429455.1 Methylotenera sp. UBA6020
CATTATATAACGGCTTGTAGCTTAGGTGTTATGGCATGAATAAGCATAAATAGGCATATCATAGCCACAAGGACGCCACAAAGCATCATATTAGTGACGTAAACAAAATGGTCTCTCATGCCTTACAATACCACTATTAATCTTTGACTCTCGCGAAGCTCAAATGTTACTTGGCCATGCAACAATGACTGAGCACTATGTCCGCCAAAGGCGTGGTCAAAAAGTAAACCCAATGCGCTAAATTCTTTCGCAGTTAATTCCCATTACACTCACTGCTTCAATTACAATTAAATAAACCACGCCCCGTCTCTATATTAGTATTTCAATAAAGAGACGCAGAAACAACGAATACAATAACAGATAAGAGGTTTCAATCATGCTCCGCGATAATTCATTTATTAATATAGAGACCCATGGGTCTCTATATTACTGTTGGGCCTCTCATTTTGTATCGCGCGAGATACCGAATAACGGAGCAAGAAATGCCAAGCTATGAAGTACGCCAATGCGAAGGATCAGGCCATGAAAAGTGGTGCATCTACGTCAATGGCGTATGCGATCGTTCTCTTGGCGAGTTTGACACCAGAGCAGAAGCAGAAACAAAGGTGTGCCAACTGATTCTTCGAGATAAGGTTCTCACAATGGATTCGTCCGCGAAATTTTCCCCTCTCTCTTCCCAAAACCACCAATACACCGGCCCCATTCTCGCTACCGTCGATTCGTCGGAAGGTTTTGGTTATGGAGCTGCTCAATCCTTGGGGCGCGGAACCTATGCATTGCACACGGGAAAAGCATTCGTTGCGGTCAAACCCAGCGCCACCATCACGATAAAATACCGTGGTGAAGAGATCAAAGTTGAGCCTCCCAAGCCAAGGGAGAGAAATGAAAATGAAAGATAGTTGTCTCTCGTCGCGGCCCAATCCATCATTCCAGCGGATCGCCTTCGGCGCCCGCTGAATTCAAACGTTAAAGCGCTGTGATCCCGCCGCCACGTGCCAATTTCTTCGACGCATCCGCTCTCGTGAAGGTCTTCGCACGAGAACCGGATAGTGCGCCCCTGCGACGTTACTGGAACACTCGCTCCCCGACAAAGTACACATCACCCTTCTGCCTGTACGAAGCTCTGACTGTGCTCAAAGTACTGTGGATGTACCGCAAAACACTCACGGAGGAGAAATATCATCAAGCTGCTGAGAGGCTAATTGTTTGGTTCTCGGCCACGGCCAGATACAACAAGGATTTAGACCTTCACGATGCCACCGTTCTCGAAAGCGCGCAACGTCTGGCGCAGCGGTATTCTTTGGATCTCTCTGATGCGTTTCAGATATTGTGTGTCAAAGAGGGCAGGTATTCTCACTTGGTGGATCGCTCGCAGACTGTTTTGGTTACGGCTGACGAAGCATTGGCTAGAGCGGCCCGGAGCGAAGGAGTAAAAGCTTGGTACTGCCTTGGAGAGCCAGAGCCGTGAAGCACGCTAACATCTCAGTCAACCCGGACGCGCAAAAGCGCGCCGGTTACTTCAACCGCTATATAGGTCCCCAATCGTGAACGAGTCCGGGTTTTTATCCGAAGAACTAGCCGCCGTACGTGCGATCGTTCGCGATCGGTACAAACCACAACGTGAATTCCTGCTCAACCTCAATCATTACGCTGTAACAACTCAGCACTCGATTACCATCGCCGTTGATAGTAACGTCGAGCGTTATGGAGCGGTTCTGTTTGCAAGAACCCTAGCATCTACGCAGTCTGCCGTGATACTTCTTGAACATGGGTTGGTACCCCAAGCGCGTACAGTCCTTCGCTCTGCACTCGAGACGATGTTTTCACTCGCAGCCATTGCTGAAAGACCCTCTGTAGTCGACAAGTTGGTCGAGACACACCGCGCTGAGCAGTGTCGTGTGGCCAAGAATCTCGTCCTTTGGAAAAGCCCTGAGCTTCAGGCCATTGCGGCCACCGAATTAGCATCTGGTAAACCGCAGCAGTTTCATGCTCTTCAAGCCAACGCAGTGAGCGCATACGACCTAGCTAAAATTGCTGGCTTGGAAGATTTGGTACCGAACCGTATACATGGCTCTCAGTTGGTCAACACATGGAGCTGCAATCGATCTTGAACGCCACGTATGTTTAGGCCAAAACGGAGAAATCGAGGCTTTCAAGAATGAGCCTGAGATTGAGGATCAACACTCCACATGGTTTTGCACAGCAGAAATTCAACTCAAGTCGCTCATCGCGATCGACAAAATCTTTCCTTCGGGACGCACCGAGGAAATCACGAAATATGAAACTGCACTGCATGAACTCGTCGCGCAATACGGTACCTAACTCGGCAGTCGAATGGGAAGCTGAATAAGTGGCTTCTTTCTAATCATTCTTAATTCGTGCGGCACCCCTCACTTTTACATTAGGCACAGACTCATATGCAATATCCAAACCATCTTTCGGCAAAACAGCATCTACAACGTCTGGCATATGTAGGCGCTCTTTCTGTCGCAGAGCCTGCCGAGCACTTCGCGACGTGGTTGCTAACCGGTACTGCGGCGATTCTGGGATTAATCATCGTGAACGTTGATGCCGTATCTAACGTACTATCCGAAGGTAGTCTCCGGTGGGGGCTCAGTTTAATGACCTTATCTATGTTATGTGGCGTCATAACAAAGCAACTGGGCATAGCAATCAAACGAGGAGTTGCTTTGCTTGACGAACTGTATGCGGAGCTAAACACCCCACGCGGCGGCGCTATTCAAGAGCTCCTTCGTACTCCGATAGATGATGTTTTTACTAAAGAAATGGTGTCGCCCTTTCTTCCACCATTCAAGAGCTTTATGCTTAAGAGCATGCAACATGGTGCCACGGATGCTCTCGCATCCGAGAAGCGATTTATAAAAATGTTTTGCCTTCAAATGTATGCCTCATATGCACAAGGAATCCTAGGTGCAGCTGGGATTATTTGGCTAGTCTGCGGAATCAAATGAGTACGCACTAAAAACTTTTCCGCAAAAAACCAATGCACCGCATGAATACTAGCTCTAAAAGACACAAATCGACATAAATTGCGGAACGAAAACAGGGCTCTAACCCGCATAGATACTATGCTTTTCATAGAGGACTGTTAATCCGTGCGCCCTTGGTTCGAGCCTAGGTCAAGGAACCATATTCAACAAGACCGCCAGCGCGGCATTTATTTTTTCCGCAAAAATATAGCAACCATCTAAATAATAATGCCTATATCACAGCATCAAACCACTATTTTAATCGTCTAGCAATCAATCTCACAAGACATGAACTGAACACTTACCCGCCATATAACTGGCATCCCCTTAAAGCATTTGTGTCATTTTTGTCAAAAAAATTCAGCCTGATTTGTGGCATACTCACGCCATGACGCATACACATCATCCAGAAACAATGGCTAGTTCACAGGCGGTTACGCATGAAAGTTTAACCTTAGCTAATAGCCATTATGAGAACTTTCCTGTTGCTTCGGTTTTTTTGCCACAATATTTACGCGAACCCATTGGATTAATTTACAGCTTTGCAAGACAGGCGGATGACTTTGCTGACGAAGGTGATTTAAGCACAGAGCAACGCTTAAGTTTACTGAATAGCTTTCGTGATGAGTTGGATTTGCTGCATGCTTATATCAAGCCGCAAACAGCTTTCTTTGCAACATTAGGCAATATGATCAAGGTAAATAAACTGCCTTTTGAGCCTTTCTATGACTTACTGAATGCCTTTAGCCAAGACGTAATCAAAACGCGTTATGCCGATTATGATGAGGTGTTAGATTACTGCAAACGCTCGGCCAACCCTATCGGCAGGCTATTGTTGCATCTATATGCAAAATCTACCCCTGATAATATTAAGCTGTCTGATAATATTTGCAGCGCGTTGCAAATCATCAATTTCTTACAAGATATTGCGATTGATTTCAAAAAAAATGACGGAAAACAACGTATTTATATGTGCCAGGATGAAATGGCCGCTTTTGGTATTACCGAGCGACAAATCCAGGCTTTCGTGGATGGGACGAAGATTGTCGATGAAAATTGGCAACAATTTATGCAGTTTAACTTGCGACGCGTCAATGCCTTGCTGTACGCTGGCAAACCTTTAGGGCGCATTCTAGGCGGACGGATTGGCTTTGAAATGCGGATGATTATTGCTGGTGGCGAACGTATCATCAGCAAGATAAGCAAGGTCAATGGTGATATATTCCAACGCCGACCAACGCTTAATCCTTGGGATTGGTTCCTGATTTTCTTTAAAGCACTGTTTTAATTTTTACTGTTTAATTTTTTAGTCGCTGCTTTAAGGCGCGGTTAAGGTATAAAAAAGAATGACACCTCAGCAATACTGCCAACAAAAAACCGCAAAAAGCGGCTCCAGTTTCTATTACAGCTTTATGTTTTTATCCAAACAAAAGCGTGAAGCGATCACTGCACTCTATGCATTCTGTCGCGAGGTAGACGACATTGCAGACGAGTGTACTGAGTTGCATATTGCACAAGTTAAACTTAGCTGGTGGCGCTCGGAAATTGAAAACCTATATCAAAACAAGCCCATACATCCCGTTTCCAAAGCACTTTTAACGCCAATAAAAACTTATAACCTGGCGGCTGAACATTTCATTGAAATTATTGATGGCATGGAAATGGATTTAAGTTTTAATCGTTACGAAGATTTCAAGCAATTACAGCTCTATTGCTACCGTGTCGCCAGTGTCGTTGGCCTGCTTTCAGCGCAAATATTCGGCTTTAGTAATCGTAAAACACTCAAGTTTGCACATGATTTAGGCATGGCCTTTCAGCTCACCAATATCATCCGTGATGTGGGTGAAGATGCCCGACGCAATCGTATTTATCTGCCGTTAGAAGACCTCGCTGCGTTTAATGTCACTGAAGATGACATTTTGCATAGCCGCGAGTCGGATGCGGTGAAAAAACTGTTGGATCATCAAATTGAGCGTGCCGAGAGCTATTACGACCGCGCCCTGCGCGAACTGCCGGAAGAAGACCGTAAAAGCCAACGTGTAGGCTTGATGATGGCGGCCATCTATCGCACATTGTTACGTGAAATTAAAGCAGATGGTGCGCAAAAAGTGCTGAATTCACGCACCTCACTCGGTGCATTGCGTAAGTTTTGGCTGGCTTTGCAAGTGTGGGTTAAAAACCTTTAAGGCCTGAATTGAATTTATCAAATACGCATGTAGCAGTGATCGGTGGCGGTTGTGCCGGCCTCAGTACCGCGGCGGCTTTAGTTGACCGTGGCTTTCAGGTCACGGTGTTCGAAGCAAGCTCTCAACTGGGGGGGCGTGCCCGCACAGTGGTGGTAGAAAACAATAACTTGATGCATCTGCTGGACAATGGACAACATATTTTATTGGGTGCATACCGCGAAACTTTAGCTTTATTGCGCAAAATTGGCGTAGATGAAAAGCAGGTTTTTTTACGCGTGCCTTTGCAAATGAATCTGCAATCAATATCAGAAAAATCGCCATTCTCCTTAAAGTCAGTACATTACTTGCCTGCCCCACTGAATATGCTGGTCGGGCTGTTATGCTGTAGCGGCCTAAAATTTTCTGAGCGCATTGCAGCCATTAAATTGATGCTGCATCTTAAAAACACGCAATATCAAATTACCAGCGATACGCCGCTAGAACAGTTTCTGCTGCATCAGCAGCAAACCCCTAGACTGATTGCGGTATTGTGGGAACCGCTGTGCCTAGCTGCCCTCAATACTCCAATAGAAATTGCCAGCACGCGTATATTTTTGAATGTGCTGCGCGACACTTTTAATGGCAACAAAAAGAATAGTGACTTTTTATTGCCGCGGCTGGATTTGTCAAAAATCATCTCTCAGCCACTCGCACAATATATCCAATCCAAAGGCAGCGTAATCCGGTTAAACAGGCGCATTCGAAGTCTGGAAGCCACTAAAAACGGCTTTAGTTTAGAAACTAGAGATGGCAAATCATTTTTTAGTCATGTAGTAATTGCAGTATCTCCAGCAAGTATAGATAAACTTGTAGAAGGATTACCAAAATTACAGCGCGCACTTAAGCAAACTCAAACTTACCAATACCAACCGATCTACACTATTTATTTACAGTATCCGGCAGAAACCAAGTTGCCCAGCGTTATGACCGGACTCACAAATACGCTAGGACAATGGGTATTTGACAGAGGTCAACTCTGCGACCAGAAAGGTTTGATTGCGGTGATTGTAAGTGCTGAAGGCAAACATCAACGATTAAGCCAAGACGAATTGGCGTTAAAAATTGCACGCGAACTCAGCCAAGCGTTTCCTGCGCTAGAAAAGCCTTTATGGCATAAAGTTATTGCTGAAAAACGTGCGACTTTTTCGTGTGTGACTAACTTAGCTAGACCTACCAACAAAACGCCTCAACCAAGGTTATTTTTAGCGGGTGATTACACCTATGCTGATTACCCTGCGACCATTGAAGGTGCCATTAGAAGCGGTATTAAATGCGCTGATCTGATTGCTAACGCCTAGTATTTGCAATCGACTAGGTATTTGCAACCAATTAGCATGGCTGAGCTGACTAAAAAACCTCACTGACACACGGCTTAAATTAAACCTCGCGCATTTTACTTAATGCCTGCTCTAATCGTTCCACACCTATAACCTCAATACCATCAATACGCTGTTTAGGTGCATTGGCTTTGGGCACAATCGCCTTGGTAAAGCCAAGCTTCGCGGCCTCTTTTAAGCGTTCTTGTCCGCGTTGTATGGGGCGCACTTCACCGGCCAAACCTACCTCGCCGAACACAATTAACTTATTATCCAATGGTTTGTTTTTCAATGATGAAACGATAGCAAGTAATACCGCCAAATCTACCGCAGGTTCGGCGATTTTAACGCCGCCGACCGCATTGATAAATACATCCTGGTCAAAGCATGCTACACCGGCATGTCTATGCAACACTGCTAATAACATAGCCAAACGGTTTTGTTCTAGTCCTACGCATAGTCGCTTGGGATTAGGTGCATGTGCTTCATCGACCAAGGCCTGAATCTCAATCAACAGCGGCCTTGTGCCTTCCATGGTTACGGTAATGCACGACCCCGCAACCTGCTCGCTATGGTGCGATAAAAATAATGCGGATGGATTAGTGACTTCGCGCAGACCTTTTTCTGTCATGGCGAATACACCTAACTCGTTCACTGCCCCAAAACGATTTTTGAAAGCGCGAATCAAACGAAAACTGGAGTTTTGATCGCCTTCAAAATAAAGCACAGTATCCACAATATGCTCCAGCACACGCGGACCAGCTAGCGCCCCTTCTTTTGTCACATGCCCGACTAATATCACGGTAATGCCCACCTGCTTCGCCAAGCGGGTCAGTTGAGCGGAGCACTCACGCACCTGCGCCACCGAGCCAGGAGCTGATTGCAGCGCTTCTGAATAAACGGTTTGAATTGGAATCAATCACGGCAATGTCAGGTTTATGCTTTTGCAAGATGCTGATAATTTTTTCCAGATTAATTTCAGCCAACAGCAAAATTGGACTGGCATCTAAACCAAGACGCTTGGCACGCATGGCAATTTGTTGCGGCGACTCTTCACCACTGACATAAATGGCTTTGCGTGCGTTACCAATGTGACACAAGGTTTGCAGTAATAAGGTGGATTTACCGATACCAGGATCGCCGCCGATCAATACCACGCCACCGGGGACTAACCCCCCGCCAAGTACACGGTCAAACTCACTCACACCGGTAGGCTGACGCGGCACTTCAGCCGCTTCAACCTCGGCTAACTTTTGCAGACCGGCTGTTGCCGCCAAGGGCGCATAGCGACTGGCAATGACACTGGCACTTGCGGTTTCCGCAATGCTTTCAACCAGTGTATTCCAGGCCTGGCAACTGGGACACTGCCCTTGCCACTTAGGCTCGGCACCACCACATTCAGTACAGCTATAAATGGTTTTAGCTTTAGCCATTAGACGGTAACTTTCATTATTACGCTTGCACTTTCATAGGGACACGTGCGGCAACCGCACACAGCAATTCATAACCGACCGTGCCAGCGGCCTCCGCAACCGTATCTACCGAGACATGAGGGCCCCATAGCTCTACCGGGCTGCCGATATTGGCTTGTGGAATGTCTGTTAAATCGGCAAATAACATATCCATGGAAACACGGCCTAGCGTTTGCGTGAGTGTTCCATTGACAGCGATAGGCGTTTGACGCTGATTTCCATCAGCAAAATATTGACCCGCATGCCGAGGATACCCATCGGCATAGCCGCAAGCCACTACGCCAACCCGTGTCGGTTTAACGGCGGCAAATCGATTGCCGTAACCGACACTCTCGCCCGCTTGTATTGTTTGCATGCTAATAATTTCACTGGTGAATGTCATCACAGGTTTTAAGCCGAATTCAGCAGCCGGAGTACCCGACACAGGAGATGCGCCATAGAGCATGATGCCAGGGCGCACCCAATCAGCATGTGCTTGCGGGTGACGCAGAATGGTTGCTGAATTCGCCAGCGAGATTGATAATGGTTCTGGCTGATTAAGGTCTTTCATGGTCTGTTCAAATAACGCCAAAGGCACGGCAATGCCTGGCGCTTCATCTGCCGTGGCAAAGTGCGTCATCAAGGTAATTGTGTTGACGTTTTTACAGGCTTTTAAACGATGAAATGCGGTTAAATATTCACTTGGCGTAAAGCCTAAACGATTCATGCCAGTATTCATTTTAAAGTGAATATTGATGGGTTTGGCCAACTGAGCCAGTTCCAGCATGTCAATTTGCGGTGCTGAATGCACTACAATATCGACACCAAAACTCGCTGCAGTACTAAGCTCTTGTGCGTCAAACACGCCTTCCAGCAGCAAAATGGTTTGTTTAAAACCAGCTTCGCGTAAAACAATCGCTTCGTTTAAACCTAACACGGCAAAGCCATCTGCAGTATTGAGGCCTTGCGCCACATTAAGTAAGCCATGCCCGTAACCATTGGCTTTCACTACCGCCATTATTTTTGCATGAGGTGCGTGTTTTTTTACTACCGCTAAATTGTGCTGTAAAGCACTTTGAGAAATGGTGGCTTGTATTGGGCGCATAATGGGACGCATATTTAAACGTTTTAACCGTAAATGATGTTTAAAAAGCGTTTAATAGTCATCAGCCATATGGCTGCTGCCAGCATAGTTTTCAAAGCGGGTATGCTGACCCATGAAGGTGAGGCGCACTCTACCAATAGGCCCGTTACGTTGCTTACCGATAATAATCTCTGCGGTGCCTTTATCGATGCTGTCGGGGTTATACACCTCATCGCGGTAGATGAATAAGATCACGTCGGCATCTTGCTCGATCGCGCCTGATTCACGTAAGTCACTCATCACCGGGCGCTTATCCGGGCGCTGCTCCACACTACGGTTAAGCTGGGAGAGTGCGACTACAGGACAGTCCAGCTCTTTGGCCAAGGCTTTAAGTGAACGTGAAATTTCAGAAATTTCTGTTGCGCGATTTTCACCTTGGCGGCCGGCAGGAGCCGACATCAATTGCAAGTAATCGATCACAATTAAACCCAATTTACCACATTGGCGATGCAGTCTGCGCGCCCTTGCACGTACATCGAAGCTGCTCAAGCCGGCGCCCTCGTCAATAAAAATAGGTGCTTCGTTGAGCTTGCCCAATGCAGTAGTGAGCTTTTCCCAATCTTCATCTTCAAGCTTGCCGGTACGCATGCGGTGTTGATCCAAGCGCCCTACCGAACCGATCATCCGCATGGCTAG